>CAMCWJ010000156.1 GCA_945882475.1 Bifidobacterium breve | reverse complement strand
GCGTTCCGCTGGCCTGGGGGTACTGCACCGCGGTGAAGTCGGACCCGAGCACCACCTCGACCGTCTCGCCGAGGCCGATGATCCGCTCGATGCGGGCGCCGGGCAGGGTGGCGGCGACCGTCGCTGCGGCTTGCTCATTGCCCAGCGAGTAGTACACCGTCGTCGTCGACACTGCGCTCCAGTCGGAGTAGTAGTCGGGCTCGAACACGTCGAAACCGTAGTTGTTTAGTTCGCTGGTGGCCGTCTCGGCCAGGCCGCTGCGATCGGTGGTGTTGGCGACCTGGACCGTCACATCGCGTGGATCAGCGGCCACCACTTTGAGTTCCTCGGTGACAGTCACGGTGGGCTCGGCTGTCAGCGTCGACTCGTATTCGTAGGTTGGGTAGGTGCTGCTGGACGTCTCGGATGCCGATGAGGTCGTCGTGGTGGGCACGGGGTTCAGCGTCTCGTTGCTGTCGTTCTCGCCCGGCAGCGGCTCATCATCGATGATCGCGTCGAAGAGCGCCCTGATGTCCTCGGTGCGTGGCTGTTCGTTGCCCTCGTAGTCGGCGATTCCGGTTGTCGGCACCGTCACGAAGGTGATGCGGCCCGCGTTGATGCCCTGCAGCGACCGCCCCAACTGGACCAGATCGCGGGTGCGGACGTTGTCGACGAAACTGTCGTCGATGAACATGTTGACGACGTCGTCGAGTTTGTTCAGGTCGAACAGGGTCTCGGTGGAGATCAGCGAACGCAGCAGCGAGGACAGGAACAGCTGTTGCCGTTTGATGCGGTCGTAGTCGCCGTTGCTGTCGGTCACCACCGATCGGGCGCGCACATAATTCAGTGCGGTATGGCCGTCGAGCGTCTGGCGGCCGGCGTAGGCCAGCACCGTGCCCAATTCGGCGTCCTCAAGTGGGGTCGTGCTGCACACTTCGACACCACCGAGCGCGTCGACCATTTTGGAGAACCCGGCGAAATCGACTGCCATGAAACGGTTTATGGCCAGTCCGGAAATTTTCTGAATCACCTTGACCAGACATTTGGGCCCACCGAGGGAGTACGCGGAGTTCAACTTGGTGGTGGTCAGCCGTTCGTTGTCGCTCCACTCGCCGGAATTCTCGTCGTAGACGGGCCCGTACCTGCCGGTGGTCGCGTCCCAGGCCTGACACTTCATCGGTGCGATGGCCAGATCGCGCGGGAAGGACACCGCAACAACACGATTCCGGTTTGCCGGAATGTTGACCAGCATGATGGTGTCCGACCGCGCGCCTTCGGCGATGGCGGTGTCGCCGGCGCCCATTTCGGAATTGGCGCCGATCCGGCTGTCCACTCCGATGATGAGGAAGTTTTCGTCGCCGCTTTGCGCGTTGGGATTGAGGATGTCGCCCGAGTTGGGGTCCAGTGCCGCGATGGTGTTGAACAACCCGTCCTTGGCGGACTGCCATTGCCAGGCCGCCCCGGTCAGGGCCAGGGCCACCGCGGCGATGATCGCCGCCGCCGACCGGGCCGCTAACAACCCCGGCCTGCGCCTGGCGGGTGCCGCCGGCGTCGGGCCGGGCACGGCCGGGTGGCGGGTGTGGCGACGACCGCTCAGGTCCGGGATCTCCGCAGCGGAGAGGGCGGGGATCTCAGTGGTGATCGCGTCGTCATCGACGCGCCGGGGTGCCTGCCCGCCGCCCAGTTTGGCGATCAGGTCCGCAACCGGCACTCCTTCGCTATGGCTGCCCGCGCGGGCGACCCTGGGCGGTCCGGGGGCGCGGTTCGGCCCACGAGTGGGCTTCTCGCCGTCACTCATATTCCCGGCAGCCTCCGACTCAGAAACATCGCGCCTGGGCGCGCCAGCCGATCGCGGTGCTGTTTGCCTGCACCTGGTTCGGACCGTTGGTCCAACGAAGTCGTCATCGTACGTTCCTGACCTGAGAGCACGCTAGGTGGCCGAAACCTGCCCGGCTCAGCCCCCTGAACTCATGACGTCGGCCCCGACCGGCACCTCTGTGTCGTCGGGATCGTCGAGCCAGCCCTGCGGCAGGGACACCGCGGCGGTGGACCCCTGGCGTCCGCGGGCGCCGGTCGCGGCGACCGGAAACGCCACGTCACGGTCGAGACCCTCAAGGAGGCGATCCAACTCGCCGAGGGTCTTCACCAGGGCCAATGCCCGACGCAGATCGGAGCCTGCCGGAAAGCCGTGCAGGTACCAGGCGACGTGTTTGCGGATGTCACGCATGCCCTTGTCCTCACCGAAGTGGTCGGCCAGCAGCGCAGCGTGCCGACGGATGATGTCGGTTACCTCGCCAAGGCTGGGCGGCGTCGGTGCGGCCGTCCCGCGGAACGCCGCCGACAACTCCGCGAACAACCACGGCCGGCCCAGGCAGCCGCGGCCGATGACCACACCGTCGCACCCGGTTGCGGCCATCATCGCGAGCGCGTCGGGTGCCTCGAAGATGTCTCCGTTGCCCAGGACCGGAATCGAGGTCACCGATTCTTTGAGCCGGCCGATCTGCTCCCAATCGGCCGCACCCGAGTAGCGCTGGGCGGCGGTGCGGGCATGCAGGGCGACGGCGGCCGCGCCCTGTTCCTCGGCGATGCGACCGGCGTCGAGGTGGGTGTGGTGGTCGTCGTCGATACCGACGCGGAACTTGACGGTCACCGGGACCGAGGTGCCCTCGGTGGCGCGCACCGCCGCCGCGACGATCTCGCCGAAAAGCCGGCGTTTGTACGGCAGGGCCGCGCCACCGCCACGGCGGGTCACCTTGGGAACCGGGCAGCCGAAGTTCATGTCGATGTGGTCGGCGAGATCCTCCTCGACGATCATCTTCGCGGCGTCGTAGGTGGTCGCCGGATCGACGGTATAGAGCTGCAGAGACCGCGGCGACTCCGCCGGGCCGAACGTGGTCATGTGCATGGTGACCGGGTGACGCTCGACAAGTGCCCGGGCGGTGACCATTTCGCAGACATAGAGGCCGCTGACGGTTCCCGCGCGGGTGAGTTCAAGCTCGCGGCACAGGGTGCGGAAGGCGACGTTGGTGACCCCGGCCATGGGTGCCAGAACAACCGGGCTGCGCAGGGTCAAAGAGCCGATACGCAACCCGGTGGTGGCCGGTCGGGCCGGCGGGGCCTGGACTACGACGCCGCTCCGGCCAACACCGACTTGGCGGACAGCTTCTCGGCCTTGCGGACCTCTCGCTCCAGCCGACGGGCCTTGGCGTCCTCGAACTTCTCGCATGTTTCCTGGAGTTCCTCGATCAGCTTGCCGAGGTCGTCGCGCAGTGCGGCGGCCTCGCCGGTGAAGTCGTCTCGCTCGAAGATGCGCCACTTCTTGAGCACCGGCATCACGACGTCGTCGAGGTGGATCCGCGGGTCATACACACCGCCGACGGCGATGATCACGGCCTTGCGCCGGAACTCCGGCACCGTGTAACCGGGCATCTTGAAGTTGCGCAGCACCCGGTGCAGCGATCGCATCGCCTGGTTGGGCGCGATCTCGAAGCCGGCCTCGCTGATGTCGCGGTAGAAGATCATGTGCAGGTTCTCGTCGTTGGAGATCCGGGCAAGCAACTGCTCAGCGACCGGGTCGTTGCAGGCCTTACCGGTGTTGCGGTGCGACACCCGGGTGGCCAGTTCCTGGAAGCTGACGTACATCACCGAGTCGAAGACGCCTTCGGCGAACAGGTCGCCCTGCTGATTCTGGCCGGGGGAGAACCCGCGGGTCATCTGCTCGACCCGCAGTTCCTCAAGTTCCACCGGATCGCAGTTACGGGTGACGACGAGGTAATCGCGGATGGCGATGCCGTGTCGGTTCTCCTCAGCGGTCCACCGGTTAACCCAGTAGCCCCACGGTCCGTCCATCGAGAAGTTCATCGCGATCTCGCGGTGGTAGGACGGCAGATTGTCCTCGGTGAGCAGGTTCTGCACCATGGCCACGCGGGCGACCTCGGAAAGCTTGGCCTGGTCGGGATCCCAATCCTGGCCGCCGAGGGCGTAGTAGTTCTTGCCCTCCGACCACGGGATGTAGTCGTGCGGGCTCCACTCTTTGGTCATGGCCATGTGCCGGTTGACCAGCTTCTCGGCGACGGGCTCCAGCTCGCGCAGAAGTTCGATGTTGGGCAGGTCTTGCGACATGGACCCTCCAGGTTTCCGGTTCCAATGGTCCTGCCAATATATCTGTGTCCGGCGGTGACATTCAAGTGTGATGTGGGACAGCATGTCGCCCGGGGGCTGCGGATGCGTGCGGCCGGCGGTATATTTCGGGCATCTACAGCTGGAGTGAGAGGTAGCGGGCGTGAAGACGACACTGTGCCGGGGTATCGCCGGCGTCGCCGGTGCAGCAGCGTTGGCCGCCGTCTTCGGCAGCGGTTCGGCCTCCGCGGTCGACGAGTACGTCGGCCAGACCTACGCCGACGCTGCGAACGCGATCAGCAGTTCCGGTCAGAGCTACCAGGTGGCGACTCGTTTCGGCAGCTTCCTGCCCGCCGGCGCGTGCATTGTCAGCGGGTCGCGCAGTGCGAGTTTCCTCGACGCCGGCGGCAACAGTTCCGGCAAGGTGCTGCTCGACCTGAACTGCAACTACATGTTCGCCCTTCCCGGTGTGCCCGGGAACTCCCTCGGCAGTCCGGAGGGCCGGGCGGCGCGGGCCGCGGCAGAGCAGCAGTATGCCGAGCAGCAGGCCGAGGCACAGGCGCAGGCCGAGGCCGAGCAGGCGGCTGCCGAACAGGCCGCGGCCGAAAGCGCGGGCTAGGTCCGTCGGCACTCTTGGACGCTGACGAAGCCCACTGTGGGCATGACGGCAGTGTCGACGGCACGGCGGATCCGGTAGCCATCGGCTGTCCGGTCAGTTCACCGCAGTTTGAGGGCGTGCCGGTGCCGTTGGGTCCGGACTCGTTGACCTGGAAGCTATTTGGCGATTGGCGCGGGCTGCTGCAGGGACCGTGGGCCGGCTCGATGCAGAACATGCATCCCCAACTCGGTGCCGCGGTCAAGGACCATTCGATCTTCTTCACCGAGCGGATCCCGCGACTGTTCCGTTCGCTCTACCCGATCGGCGGAGTGGTGTTCGACGGTGATAGAGCGCCGACCACCGCGGCCGAGGTCCGCGGTTACCACATCCCCATCAAGGGCACCGACGAACAGGGCCGCCGCTACAGCGCGTTGAATCCCGACGTCTTCTACTGGGCGCACGCCACCTTCTTCATGGGCACCGTGCTCACCGCCGACCGCTTCGGCGGCGGGTTGAGCAACGCGGACAAGTGCCGACTCTTTGACGAGCACGTCACGTGGTACGCGATGTACGGGATGAGCATGCGGCCGGTGCCTTCTAACTGGGCCGATTTCGAGGTCTACTGGGACCGAATGTGCCGTGAGGTTCTGGAGAACACCTGGGCCGCCCGTGCGGTGCTTGATCTGTCGAGTATGCCGAAACCGCCGACTGCGCAATGGATCCCGGATTGGTTGTGGTCGGCACACCTGCGTTTGGTGGGCCCTTTCGCGGTGTGGCTGACAGTGGGACTCTATGACCAACCGGTACGTGAACTGATGGGGTATCGCTGGTCGCCGCGTGACGAGCGTCTGCATCGGTTCTTCGGCAGGACGGTGAACCTGGCGTTCGCGTGCCTGCCGCGCCGGAGGCGAATGCACCCGCGGGCACGTGCGGGTTGGGACCGTGCCACCGGCCGGATTCCCGCGGACGATCCGCTGCCGCAGACGCCGGCCCGGCACCTGCCACCGGCGCAGGAGTGGGGCAAGGGGATTCACTACTGCCCGGTCGGCGATCAGGCCCGGACGCGATGACGACGCCATGACGATACGAGGCGATGAGAGTGCCCCCACCAGGGCTCGAACCTGGGACCTGCGGATTAAAAGTCCGTAGCTCTACCGACTGAGCTATAGGGGCGCAGATCGAAAGGATACTGCGCACCGGTGTCGCGGCCCCGTTTGGGGATAGGGGCGCGCGTGCCCTAAGCTTTATCCCGCTACAAAGTAGTTCGGTTGTGTGAGTACCCCGGAGAGATTCGGCTCTGGCCCCCTTCGTCTAGCGGCCTAGGACGCCGCCCTTTCAAGGCGGTAGCGCGGGTTCGAATCCCGTAGGGGGTACGCACGGCACCGCAACGCGGAGTGGTGCAGCAAGGCCCTGTGGCGCAGTTGGTTAGCGCGCCGCCCTGTCACGGCGGAGGTCGCGGGTTCGAGTCCCGTCAGGGTCGCCAGCACGGCGAGGCACGGCGTTGTTCTTTGCAACGTGCCTTCCGGCCAGGTAGCTCAGTTGGTACGAGCGTCCGCCTGAAAAGCGGAAGGTCGCCGGTTCGATCCCGGCCCTGGCCACCCGGGATGTTCAGCGTCGCCGCGGGGCGATGATCAGCGGCGCTCTCAGTACGCGCCCGAGCGGCCCAGAACGGCTCGCACGGTCTTGAGGATGATCACCAGATCGGTGCCCATGGACCAGTTCTCCACGTAGGACAGATCCAGGCGCACGGAGTCGTCCCAGGACAGGTCTGAGCGGCCGCTCACCTGCCACAGCCCGGTGACGCCTGGCCGGACCAGGAGTCGCCGTCGGGCCTCGCCGTCGTAGTTGGCGACCTCACGAGGCAGTGGGGGGCGTGGCCCCACCACCGACATCTCGCCCTTGAGGACGTTGAAGAATTGCGGGATTTCATCGATGCTGAAGCGCCGCAGGAACTTTCCGACGGTGGTGATGCGCGGATCATTCTGGATCTTGAACAACACCCCGCCATCGCTTTGGTTCTGCGACTCCAGGTCGGCGAGCAGTTCGTCGGCGTTGGCCACCATGGTGCGAAGTTTGTGCATGGTGAACGGCTTCCCGTCGAGTCCCACCCGCTCCGCGTTGTAGAACACCGGGCCGCGGCTGGTGAGCTTGACGGCCGCGGCGGACAGCAGCAGGACCGGTGACGCGACCAGAAGGGCGCCGGTGGCGAAGAGAATGTCGAACGCTTTCTTGTGGAAGCGCTTGGCCTCCTGGTACCGGGGACGCTCAATCTGCATGAGCGAGTAGCCCGGGACCGGACGCATGACCAACTGCGTAGCCGTGGGCGAGACGATCAGGTCGACGTCCTTGGACTCCAGGTCCCAGAGCAGACTCCGGATGCCCCGGCTGCCGAATCGCTCGGTGCCGGTGAGCGCCACGGTGTGCACGCCGATCCGATCGACCGCCTCGAGTGCCTGCTTCTCG
>CAMCWJ010000155.1 GCA_945882475.1 Bifidobacterium breve | reverse complement strand
TGAGGCAGGAGCCGGTGTGATTGGTTGTTAGGGCCCCGGCGTGGCACGCTGTGGGCGTGTCAGCGCATGAGCTGTACCCCGGAGATATCAAGTCCGTGTTGTTGTCCGAAGAGCAGATTCAGACCCGAACCACCGAACTCGGCGCACTCGTCGGCCGGGACTACGCCGACACTCTGGTCGGCCAGGACCTGCTGCTGGTGACCGTCCTCAAGGGCGCGGTCATGTTCGTGACCGATCTCGCGCGGGCCATCCCGGTGCCCACCCAGTTGGAGTTCATGGCAGTCAGTTCCTACGGGTCGGCGACGTCTTCCTCGGGTGTTGTCCGCATCCTCAAGGATCTGGACCGCGATATCGCCGATCGGGACGTGCTGATCGTGGAGGACATCGTCGACTCCGGCCTGACCCTGTCCTGGCTGTTGCGCAACCTCGCCACCCGGCACCCGCGTTCGCTTCGGGTGTGCGCGCTGTTGCGCAAGCCGGACGCGGTCCGCACTGACGTCGACATCGCCTACGTGGGCTTCGACATCCCGAACGAGTTCGTCGTCGGCTACGGCCTGGACTACGCCGAGCGCTACCGCGACCTGCCCTACATCGGCACCCTGGACCCGAAGGTCTATCAGCACTGAGCGAGTCCGCTCAGGTCAATTCCCAGACGGCAGTCACCGAGAAGCTGACGGTCTGCTCGCCGGGTGCAAGCGGAACGCTGTCAGCCATCGCGCCGCGCGGCGCCGGCATCGGCGGCGGGGGCCCGCCACCGGGAACCTCCGAGATTGAGATGACCTTGCCCAGCGACAGGCCCGACAACTGCGCGTACTGGTCGGCACGGTCCTTGGCGTCGTTGAAGGCCCGCGCCCGCGCATCACGCACCAGCGTGGAGTCGTCGTCTATCGAGTAACTGACCGAATTGATCCGGGTGGCGTTGCCGCCAACCTCGACGATTCTGGCCAGAGCGCCGGACGCGGCGTCGAGCTGGCGAATTCTGACCGCGATCGCGTTGCTCGCCCGGTAGCCGGTGATCGCCTGATCCTCGCCGTACTGCGGGGCCAGGCTCACCCCGGTGGTGCTGATGTCCTTGCTGTCGATCCCGTCGGAGGTCAGCGCGTCGATGACCGCCCGCTGGCGTTCGTTGGTCTGGTTCATCGCCGCGGTCACATCGGGAGCGACCACTTCGATGGCGACGTCGGCGGTCACCGTGTCGGGCGCGCCCTGCACCTCACCGGAGCCGACGACGGTCACCTGGCGCGGGTTCGAGTCCACCGGAGCGGCAGAGTCGCAACCGGACAGAGCAGCGGCGACGGTCAATCCGGCGGCGAGCGCGGTGGCGACTCGGCGCCGCGGAACACAGTTCAGCATGTCTCACGGTAGCGCGGAGGCCGCCGGTCTCAAGTCCGACCAGATCCCAGGAACGCCACCAACTCAGCGTTGATCTCGTCGGGGCGTTCCTGTTGGATCCAGTGTCCGGCGCCCTCGAGCATGACTTCGCGGTAGGGGCCCCGGACCACCTCCCGGGCGCGGCCGGTCTTGGTGAAGTTGAGCACCGGATCGGCGGTGCCGCCGATGAAGAGCGCCGGCACCGCGATGGTCTGGGCTGCGGGCTCGGCCGTGATCTGCCAATTCCGCTCGTAGTTGCGATACCAGTTCAGCGCCCCGGTGAAACCGGTCCGGGTGAATTCGCGAACGTAGTGGTCGAGGTCGCCCTGGGTCAGCCAGTCCGGCAACCGGTCGGGCTCGGTCAGCCGTTCGATGAACCCCGCCGGTCCGGGCGCGAGCATTCGCAGGCCGGCCGCCTGCTCGTCGGGGGAATCTCCGCTGCGCATGCCGGCCAGCATCCGGCGCATCGCGCGGGCCGGGTCGGCATCCATCTCGGCGTCGGCGACCCCGGGTTCCTGGAAGTAGAGCATGTAGAAGAAGTTGTCCCCGAAGATCCGGCGGAACGCCTCGGTCGGCGGGGTGCGGGGGCGCGGTACCGGTGGCACGCTCAGGCCGGCCACGGCGTTGATCCGGTTCGGGTGCAGCAGGGCGGCACTCCAGGCGACCACCGCGCCCCAGTCGTGGCCCACCACCGCGGCACGTTCGGCTCCGACCAGATCCACCAACCCGATCAGATCACCGGTGAGCTGCGCGATGTCGTACGCGGACACCTCGTCGGGGCGCGACGATCCGCCGTAGCCGCGCTGGTCCGGGGCGAGCACGTGGAAACCGGCCGCGGCCAGCACCGGGATCTGGTGGCGCCAGGAATGGGCCAATTCGGGGAATCCATGGGCGAGGACCACCACCGGGCCGTCCGCGGGTCCGGCCTCGAGCACCCGCAGCCGCACCCCGTTGACGTCGACCATTCGTTCGGCGGCGGTTTCCACCAGCCCAGCCAAGCACAGCGCCCCGCGGCCGGGCGGGAACCCTCGAACTCGAACCATTCGCTGACGCCGAACCCTCGGGGCACCGCCGGTCGCCGGGGTAGCGGTAGCCTGAACTCGCCAGGCCAGCCACATCGGAAGGACGGGGCCCCTACGGGCCGAAGCTTGATGAACCGGAAAAATGTAATCCGCACGCTCACGGTGATCGCCGCGGTGCTGCTCCTCGGCTGGATGTTCATGTTTTTCAACGACACCACCCGCGGGTACAAGCCGGTCGACACCTCGGTTGCGGTGGCCCAGATCAAGGCCGACAACGTCAAACTGGCCCAGATCGACGACCGCGAGCAGCAGCTTCGCCTAGAGCTGAAGAGCGCCAACGGAGATACCGCCAACTCCACGAAGGTCATCGCCAAGTACCCGACCGGCTACGCGGTTCCGCTGTTCGACTCGCTGACCGCCAAGGGCATCAAGACCAATACCGCGGTTAACCAGCCCAGCGTCCTGGGATCGCTGCTGATCTACATGCTGCCGCTGCTGCTGCTCGTTGGGTTGTTCGTCTTGTTCTCCCGGATGCAAACCGGCGGCCGGATGGGCTTCGGTTTCGGCAAGTCCAAGGCCAAGTTGCTGAACAAGGACATGCCCAAGACCACCTTCGCCGACGTCGCCGGGGCCGATGAGGCCGTCGAGGAGCTCTACGAGATCAAGGACTTCCTGCAGAACCCGAGCCGCTATGAGGCCCTGGGCGCCAAAATCCCCAAGGGCGTGCTGCTCTACGGTCCGCCCGGAACCGGCAAGACACTGCTGGCCCGCGCGGTCGCCGGCGAGGCCGGGGTGCCGTTCTTCACGATCTCGGGTTCGGACTTCGTCGAGATGTTCGTCGGTGTCGGCGCCTCGCGGGTCCGGGACCTTTTCGAACAGGCCAAGCAGAACTCGCCCTGCATCATCTTCGTCGACGAGATCGACGCGGTCGGCCGTCAACGGGGCGCCGGACTGGGTGGCGGACACGACGAACGCGAGCAGACCCTCAACCAGTTACTCGTTGAGATGGACGGCTTCGGTGAACGCCAGGGCGTCATCCTCATCGCCGCCACCAACCGACCCGACATCCTCGATCCCGCGCTGCTGCGCCCGGGCCGGTTCGATCGCCAGATCCCGGTGTCCAGCCCGGACCTGGCCGGCCGCAAGGCGGTGCTGCGGGTGCACGCCCAGGGCAAGCCGCTGGCACCCGACGCCGACCTGGACGGGTTGGCCAAGCGAACCGTGGGAATGTCGGGTGCAGACCTGGCGAACGTGATCAACGAGGCCGCGCTGCTGACCGCCCGGGAGAACGGCACCGTGATCACCGGCGCGGCGCTGGAAGAGGCTGTCGACCGGGTCATCGGCGGCCCGCGGCGCAAGGGCCGGATCATCAGCGAACTGGAGAAGAAGATCACCGCCTACCACGAGGGTGGGCACACGCTGGCGGCCTGGGCGATGCCCGATATCGAACCGATCTACAAGGTGACCATCCTGGCGCGCGGGCGCACCGGCGGCCATGCGGTGTCGGTGCCCGAGGACGACAAGGGCCTGATGACCCGTTCGGAGATGATCGCCCGACTGGTGTTCGCCATGGGCGGCCGCGCCGCCGAGGAACTGGTATTCCGCGAGCCGACCACCGGCGCGGTCTCCGACATTCAGCAGGCCACCAAGATCGCCCGCGCGATGGTCACCGAGTACGGCATGAGTTCGAAGCTGGGCGCGGTCCGCTACGGGACCGAGCACGGTGACCCGTTCCTCGGCCGCACCATGGGAAACCAGGCGGACTACAGCCACGAGGTCGCCCGCGATATCGACGACGAGGTCCGCAAGCTCATCGAGGCCGCGCACACCGAGGCTTGGACGATCCTCACCGAGTACCGCGACGTACTCGACATCCTGGCCGGCGAACTGCTGGAGAAGGAGACGCTGCACCGGGTGGAACTGGAAGCCATCTTCGGCGACGTCGAGAAGCGTCCGCGGCTCACGGTGTTCGACGATTTCGGCGGACGCATTCCCTCGGACAAACCCCCGATCAAGACTCCGGGGGAACTCGCCATCGAGCGCGGTGAGCCGTGGCCCCAGCCGATGCCCGAGCCGGCGTTCAAGAAGGCGATCGCGGCGGCCAGTGCCGCCCATGTCCAGCAGTCACCGGAGACCAACGGCAACGGCTCGCATCCGGGCGTCCCGCAGCACGCCCAGCACGCACCGGGGCAGCAGAACTACGGCGCACCGGCGGGCTGGCAGGCGCCGGGTTGGCCCCCGCAGCCGCAGCAGCCGCCGCAGCAGCAGGGGTACTGGTACCCGCCGCCGCCTGGGTGGGGCACCCCTCCACCGCACCAGCAGCAGCCGTACCCGACCCATCAGCAGCACACGCCGGCGCACAGCGCGGCCGCGCCGCGGGAGGCGCACAGCGCGGCCGCGCCGCGGGAGGACCAGCCTTCCGACGATGCCGACCGGGCCAACCCGTCGGCCTGACCGACCAATGCATTACTGACTAGTCCAGCCTGCCGACAGACGGAGTATCCAGATGCCAAAACGCGACACGGTCAGTCCCGAAGCCCCGGTGTTCGAACAGGAACGCGCCGAGGCGGCCGTTCGGGAACTGCTTCTGGCAGTCGGCGAGAATCCCGATCGCGACGGTCTGCGCCAAACCCCGGCCCGGGTGGCGCGGGCCTTTCAGGAGATGTTCGCCGGCCTCTACACCGACCCGGACACGGTGCTGGAGACCACCTTCGATGAGGATCACGACGAACTGATCCTCGTCAAGCAGATCCCGATGTATTCCACCTGCGAGCACCACCTGGTCGCGTTCCACGGCATGGCCCACGTGGGCTACATTCCGGGCGAGGACGGCAAGGTCACCGGCTTGTCCAAGCTGGCCCGGGTGGTGGATCTCTACGCCAAGCGCCCGCAGGTCCAGGAACGACTCACCTCCCAGATCGCCGATGCCATCATGCGCAAACTCAAGCCCCGTGGCGTCATCGTGGTGATCGAGGCCGAACACCTGTGCATGGCCATGCGCGGGGTCCGCAAACCCGGAGCGGTCACCACGACGTCGGCGGTGCGGGGGCAGTTCAAGACCAACGCTGCCTCCCGAGCCGAGGTGCTGGGGCTGATCCTTCGCTAGTGATGCCGACCCGGGTGCAGGTGATGGGGGTCGTCAACGTCACCGACGACTCCTTCTCTGACGGCGGCCGCTATCTCGATCCCGCGCGCGCAGTCGCCCACGGTCTGGCGCTGAGCGCCGAAGGGGCGGCGATCATCGACGTCGGCGGCGAATCGACCCGGCCCGGTGCGGTTCGGATCGACGCTGACGTCGAGACCGCGCGCATCGTTCCGGTGGTGAAAGAACTTGCCGCACAGGGAATCACGGTCAGCATCGACACCATGCACGCCGCAGTTGCCCGGGCCGCGCTGCAGAACGGCGCCAGCATCGTCAACGACGTCAGCGGTGGCCGGGCCGACCCGGATATGGCAGCAGTGCTCGCCGAGGCAGGAGTCCCGTGGGTACTGATGCACTGGCGTTCGGTGCAGGCCGGTGAACCGCATGACGTCGGGCACTATGTTGACGTGGTGGCCGAGGTCCGGGACGAACTGCTTGCCGCGGTCGACGCGGCCCTGTCGGCCGGGGTCGACGAGGCCAACCTGATCATCGATCCCGGGCTGGGGTTCGCCAAGACCGCGCAACACAATTGGGCACTGCTCCAGGCGCTGCCCGCTCTCGTCGGAACCGGAATCCCGGTCCTGGTGGGGGCGTCGCGCAAGCGGTTCCTCGGCGAGTTGCTCGCCGATGACGCCGGTGCACCGCGGCCACCCGACGGCAGGGAGACCGCCACCGCGGTGGTTTCCGCGCTGTCCGCGATGCACGGCGCCTGGGGAGTCCGGGTGCACGACGTCCGGGCCAGTGCCGACGCCCTCAGGGTCGTCGACGCATGGCAGACCGGCTGCGGCGGTGGGCGGTGACCGACCGCATCGAGTTGCGTGGCCTGACCATCCGCGGCAACCACGGCGTCTTCGACCACGAGCGACGCGACGGTCAGGACTTCATCATCGACGTGACCGTGTGGATCGATCTGGCCGCCGCTGCTGCCAGCGACGATTTGGCCGACACCTACGACTACGGCGTGCTGGCGCAGCGGGCGGCCGACATTGTCGGCGGCCCGGCCCGCGATCTCATTGAGACGGTGGCCGCCGAGATCGCCGACGACGTGATGGGCGACCAACGGGTTCATGCCGTCGAAGTCGTCGTGCACAAACCACAGGCACCCATCCCGCTCAACTTCGCCGATGTGGCCGTCGTCGCGCGGCGCTCCCGCCGTGGCGGGCGTGGCGGGAGCGGGCCGGCCGGCGGCGCGGGATGACCAGGGTCGTGTTGTCCATCGGCTCCAACCTGGGTGATCGGCTAGCCCGGCTGCAGGCCGCCGTCGACGGACTGGGGGATTCGGTGCTCGCGGTCTCACCGGTATTCGAAACCGATGCCTGGGGCGGGGTGGAGCAGCAGCGGTTCCTCAACGCCGTCGTGCTCGCCTCCGATTCTGAGACCGACGCGCACGGCTGGCTTCGGCGGGCCCAAGCCCTGGAGCAGGACAACGATCGGGTCCGGCTGCAGAAATGGGGACCGCGAACCCTCGACGTCGACCTGGTGTGCTGCTTCGACGGCGAGGTCGAAGTGGTTTGCCGCGATGCGGATCTGACGTTGCCGCACCCGCTCGCGCATCAGCGTGCCTTCGTCCTGATGCCTTGGCTGGCGGTCGATCCCGAAGCGCGGTTGAGTGTCGGTTCGGGGTCCCGGCCGGTCGGCGCGCTCCTGGC
>CAMCWJ010000154.1 GCA_945882475.1 Bifidobacterium breve | reverse complement strand
ATCCGCCCGATCCGGCGGCTCGAGGACGCGGCGCGACGGATCAGCGCCGGCGACTACGACATCGCGATGCCCGTCGAATCCCGCGACGAATTCGGCCAACTCACCGGCGCCTTCAACGAGATGAGCCGCAATCTTGCCGTCAAGGATCAGCTTCTCACCGAGCAGCGTGCCGAAAACGATCGCCTACTACGTTCCCTGATGCCTGACACCGTGGTGCAGCGATACCGCGACGGCGAGGAGACCATCGCTGAGGAGCACCAAGACGTCAGTGTTCTTTTCGCCGACGTGGTCGGACTCGACGATCTGTCCGGCGAACTCGATGCCGCGGAGACGTTGGCAATCATCAACAACCTGGCCAGCGAATTCGATCGGGCCGCTGAAGAGTTGGGGGTCGAACGGGTGCGCAACACCTACAGCGGTTACCTGGCCAGTTGCGGGCTCACGATTCGGCGGCTGGACAACGTGGCGCGCACGGTGGACTTCGCCGTCGAGATGCAGCGGATCGTCGAACGTTACAACGCCGAGAACAAGCAACGCATCGCGCTGCGCGTCGTCATCAACACCGGTGCGGTGACAAGCGGACTTGTGGGACGAGCCGGCCTGGTTTACGACATGTGGGGCTCGGCGGTGAACCTCGCGGCCGCGATCCGCCGCAGTAATGCCAAACCCGGCGTGTACGTCGCCAGTGGCGTGTACGAGGTCACCAGGGAAACCCGTCGCTACGTCCCGGCTGGCTCCGTCACCATCGGCGACCGGGAGGAACCGGTCTGGCTGCTTGCCGAGGACGACACATGAGTGATGGCTCATGAGTATCGTGACGGCCCCGTGGTTCTACTGGGCGCTCGTCCTCGCCGTTGGACTGCCGACGGCCCTGGTGCTGCTGACCGAACTGCACAACAGCCTCAGGCGCCGAGGCAGTGCGATGGCGAAGCCGGTCGGCCTGCTGCGCAACTACGTCCTGCCACTGGGTGCCGTCTTGCTCCTCATCGTGCAAACCAGCGATATCTCGGCGCAGACGACCGGAGTGCGGATCGTCACCACGGTGCTGGGCTTCCTGGTTCTGCTGATGCTGCTCGCCGGTCTCAACGCCACACTGTTCCAAGGCGCACCGGAGGGCAGCTGGCGGCGCCGGCTGCCGTCGATCTTCCTCGACGTGGCCCGATTCGTGATCATCGCCCTGGGCGTCGCGCTGATCTTCTCCCAAGTCTGGGGTGCCCATGTCGGCAAGCTGTTCACCGTATTGGGCATCGGCTCGATCGTCCTCGGCCTGACCCTGCAGAACTCCGTAGGCCAGATCATCTCGGGACTGCTACTGCTCTTCGAGCAGCCGTTCAAGTTGGGCGACTGGGTGGAAACCAATATCCCTAGTATCCGCGTGATACGTGGACGGGTCACCGAAGTGAATTGGCGCGCAACCCATATCGACACCGGCAGCGGCATGCAGATCATTCCCAACTCGGTACTCGCGGCAGCGTCGTTTGCGAATTTGAGCAGACCCGCCGGCAGCTATAACTTGGTGGTCGAATCAACCTTCACCGCCGCCGATGCACCCGATGAGGTGTGCGCACTGCGGGCCAGGGTCGCCTCGAAACTTCCGCAGCTTCGCGACGGCGCAACACCGGTGGTGGCCGCGACCAGCGGCACCGGATACACGACCACGATCCCGCTTACCTCTCCCGGCGACGATGTCGCCGCCCGGACCACCTTCCAACGGTGGTTGTGGTACGCGTCCAGGCGTGCCGGCCTGCACTCCGACGGCGCCGCCGACGACTTCGCCGCACTACCCGACCGGGTTGCGGCACTGAGGAAGGTCGCACCGATTCTGCGACTCGGCCACTGCGACATGGAGGCGCTACTGCCGCACGCCACGCTCGCCCGGTACGGCGCCGGCGAACTCATTCTCGGACACGGGGATATCCCCTCGGCGATGACGTTCGTGATCAAGGGCCGGATCAGACTGTGCGTCGATGCCGGGGACGGCTCCAGCGTGCCGATCCGCACCCTTCAGCAGGGTGATTTCCTCGGCCAGACCGCGCTCACCCGCGAGCCCGTCACCGGGGACGCCTACGCCGAGGGCGAGGTCACCGTGCTCGCGATCAAACGCATGGCAATGGAGGAGTTGCTGCTCGACCGACCGGCGTTACTGCAAGACGTCAGCCGGGCCATCGACGAGCGCAGAGCGGTGGCTCGTGCCGCGCTGTCGGATGGGATTGCTCCCTAAGGCTCCGGGACACCGCCGGAACGGGCGAGTCCGTCGCGTCTCCTGATCGTTGCCCAACCGCGACTTGGCGCACCGTGCCGCGTACCGGTTCACGCCTGCAGCCGGTGTTTGACTACCGGCACACAGCAAGTACTGCTGAGTGACAAGCGTATGAAAGGTGATGGGAGCCGTAATGAAGATCGTCGAGATGATGCGAGGCACATGGTTGCGCCGGACGGCCACAGCCGTTGCGGCAGCACTCTTCCTGCCCGGCCTGGTCGGTGCCGCGGGTGGTTCGGCGACGGCATCCGCCTTCTCCCGCCCGGGGCTGCCGGTGGTGTACGAAGATGTGCCGTCGGCCGCGATGGGCCGCAACATTCGGATCCAGTTCCAGGGCGGCGGACCGCACGCGGTGTTCCTCCTGGACGGTCTGCGCGCCCAGGAGGATTACAACGGCTGGGATATCAACACCCCGGCATTCGAGTGGTTCCTCAACTCGGGCCTGTCAGCCGTCATGCCGGTCGGCGGGCAGTCCAGCTTCTACACCGACTGGTACCAGCCGTCGCAGGGCAACGGGCAGAACTTCACCTACAAGTGGGAGACGTTCATGACCCAGGAGTTGCCGGGCTATCTGCAAGCCAAGCACGGCATAGACCCGAACGGCAATGCGGTGGTGGGCATCTCGATGGCCGGCAGTGCCGCGATGAACTACTCGATCTACTACCCGCAGAAGTACATCTACGCGGCGTCGCTGTCGGGCTTTTTGAACCCGTCCGAGGGGTGGTGGCCGATGCTGATCGGTCTGGCGATGAGTGACGCCGGCGGTTACAACGCGCAGAGCATGTGGGGCCCGTCCTCGGATCCGGCATGGCGGCGTAACGACCCGATGGTCAACATCAATCAACTGGTGGCCAACAACACCCGTCTCTGGGTGTACTGCGGCACCGGAACACCGTCGGATCTCGATACCTCCGGCGGTGGCGGAAACCTGATGGCCGCACAGTTCCTGGAAGGGTTCACACTGCGCACCAATAAGACCTTCATGGATAACTACCTGGCCGCCGGCGGCAAGAACGGGGTGTTCAACTTCCCCGCCAACGGCACCCACAGCTGGGGATACTGGGGCTCACAGCTTCAGCAGATGATCCCCGATTTGCAACGGGTTCTCGGCGCCACCCCATCCGGCGCCTGAGTTTCCGCCACACAGCAGGCCTGTCGCCCATCCCCGGGGCGGCAGGCCTGCTGCTTTGTGTCGGGTCCCACTCAGCGGTCAGGTGATGGGCCTAGAGTGGCGCGGCCGTCGGAGTGCACGGTTACCGGGCGCCCGGCGATGTCCTCGGCGACGGTCGCCGCGGCCTCTGCAGCATCGGCGATGAGGCCCCAGGTGCGCGACCCATCGGGGGTACGCACTGACAGGAATGTCTTCTCCGGCAGGCCTTCCCGGTCGAAGGCGGTGGTCCAGGACTCCACCGTGCCGGTGCCCTCCCACTCGACCAGTGCGGTGCGCGTCGGCTCGCGATCCACGGCAGCCTGCACGTCCTCCCAGCGAAACTCGTCCGCCGGCGGCGTCGCGCTGTAGACGCCGAAGCTGTGCTTGGTCAGGTAGCCGCCGTTGGCGGTGATCAGACCCCTGGCTTCGGGGGCCGCCCGCAGGAGTTCGGCCATGGTGGCGATGGAGTGCATGACGTAGTTGTTCCACGGACCGCCGGCGAAGGTCAGCCCGCCCGTGACCGTCAGCGGCCGGCGCTTATCGCCAACCGGCAGACCGATCTCGCGGGCGGCGATCTGCACCGCCGACGGAAAGCACGAATAGACGTCGACGTGCGCGAGATCGTCGACGCCGACGCCGCCCAGTTCCAACGCCCGCGCCGCGCCGATCCGGATCGCCGGGGACCGGTGCAGTTCGTGGCGTTCGGCGACGCTGTAGGTGTCGTGCGAATCGGTGCCGGCATGCGGGAAGACCCAGCGGTCACGCGGGATCTGCAGATGCTCGGCCTTCTCAACCGAGCACAGCACCAGTGCCGCGCCCTGGTCGACCATGTTGTTGGAGTTCATCAGCTTCGGATACGGCCAACTGATCATCCGGTTGTCGGGGCCGGGCCGCCAGATCTGTTCCGGTGTGAACACCTCGCGGTTCCAGGCGTGCGGATTGCCCTGTGCCACCGCACTGAACTGCGCCCACAGGTCCCCGATCCGGCGCCGGTGGTCCTCCATCGACTCGCTGCCGGCGATCCGCAGCGCCTGTTCGAACAACGGGTAGACGAATGAGGGCGGCACCAGACCGATGCGATCCTCCCCCGGCCCCGACATCGGAACATCCTGCGCCCCCGGTGGCACCGGCACGGTGTCGTCCTGTTTCGTCCATTCCGGCCGAACTCCCCTGGCCCGCAGACGCATCCGGGTTCGCCAGGTTTCCGCACCGGCGAGAAGAACGGCATCAGCGCGGCCCGCTTGGATATCCAGGCAGGTCTGGTTCAGCAGTGACTGCGGGGTGTTCCCGCCGATCCCGGTGTACTGGGTGCGCGCATCGGCCGCCCCGATCCGCGCGCCCAGTAGCAGGCCCGGGTCGCGGTAGCGCCAGGACAGCAGGTTCACCACCCGAATGGAGTCCAGGGCGGCCAGCACCCGCGGATCGGCGGCCTCCCGGGCGGCGGCGGCCATCAGGTCAACCGGTTCGATCTCGGGCGATTCCTCGTGCTGATTGATCTGACCGACACCGACGATCACCGGTGTCCGCGGATCCAGGCCCATCGACGATTCCTCGCTTCGCTCGCGGCGTCGGGATTGACGCCTGTCAAAACCTAACATCGGCCGCGACCTGAGCAGGTGTTCAGCAAGTGCTCAATGACAGCAAACCGTGAACCTGATCCGTGCTGTGATGGTGACGTGCAATCATCAATGTCGAACCGATATTGAGCAAAGGAGAGAGCTGTGGCTGAGCCGTTCAAGGGTGTCATCAAACTCGACGTTCGGGACTCGACTCCGGACTGGGGCCCCTACGAACTCACCCGCGCTCCCGAGGGTTCGCCGAACATTCTGATCGTGCTCTACGACGACACCGGCCTTGCGGCCTGGTCGCCCTACGGCGGCGGGATCAATATGCCGACGCTGGACCGACTGGCCGGTAACGGCGTGGCCTACACCCAGTGGCACACCACCGCGCTGTGCTCCCCCACGCGTTCGACCTTCCTGACCGGACGCAACCATCACGTGAACCGCAGTGCGGCCATCACCGAGGGATCCAACGGATTCCCGGGCGCAGCCGGCCGGTTGCCGGCCGAGTGCGCCACCATCGGCCAGATCCTGCAGGACAACGGTTACAGCACGTTCTGGATCGGAAAGAACCACAACGTTCCCGAGGAGGACATCTCAGCCGGCGGAAGCCGTTCAGAGTGGCCGCTGTCCAAGGGCTTCGACCGGTTCTACGGCTTCCTCGGTGGGGAGACCAATAACTGGTATCCCGACCTGGTCGAGGACAATCGCTTCATCGAGCCGCCCTACGGCCCCGATGAGGGCTACCACCTCTCAAAGGATTTGGCCGATCAGGCGTTGCGGATGCTGCGCGACCAGCACTCGGCCACCCCGTCCAAGCCGTGGTACATGTGGTTCTGCCCGGGTGCCAATCACGCCCCGCACCACGCGCCGGAGGAGTACATCGCAAAGTACAAGGGCAAATTCGACGACGGCTACGAGGCCTACCGCGAGTGGGTCCTGGCCCGGATGATCGAGCGCGGGGTGATGCCGAAGGGCACCGAGCTGACCCCGCTGAACCCAATGCCCGAAGACATCGCCAACGAGGTCGACTTCGTGCGCCCGTGGGCCGAGCTCAACGATGACGAGCGCAAGCTGTTCGCCCGGATGGCCGAGGTATTCGCCGGCTTCTCCGAATACACCGACGTCCAGGTCGGCAGGATCGTCGACTACCTGGAGCAGACCGGTCAGTTGGACAACACGCTGATCTTCTACTGCGCCGACAACGGTGCCTCCGGCGAGGGATCGCCCAACGGTTCGGTGAACGAGAACAAGTTCTTCAACGGCTATCCCGACGAGCTGAGCGAGAACATGCAGTATCTCGACACGTTGGGCAGCCCGGAAACCTACAACCACTACCCGACCGGCTGGGCGGCAGCGTTCTCCACACCGTTCCCGATGTTCAAGCGCTACGCCCAGTACTCCGGCGGCACCTGCGACCCGCTGGTGATCCACTGGCCCAAGGGCATCAAGGCCAAGGGCGAAATGCGCCACCAGTACCACCACTCCACCGACATCGTCCCGACCATCCTGGATGTCACCGGTCTGGAGATGCCGAAGGTGTACCGGGGCGTGGAGCAGTACCCCCTCAACGGGGTGTCAATGCGCTACAGCTTCGACGCCGCCGACGCGGCCACCACAAAGAAACGTCAGTACTACGCCATGCTCGGTACCCGCGGCCTGTGGCAGGACGGTTGGAAGGCCTCGGCTCTGCACGCCCCGATCAGCGGTAAGGGTCACTTTGATAAGGACAAGTGGGAGCTCTTCCACGTCGATGAGGACCGGGCGGAGTCGCGCAACCTCGCCGACGAACATCCGGAAATGCTGCAGGAACTCATCGACGTCTGGTTCTCTGAGGCCGAGGCGAATTTCGTTCTGCCCCTTGATGACCGGACTGCAGTCGAGCAGTTGGGTAATGCACGCCCGCAGGCCGAGCCGCCGCGGTCGCGCTATATCTACTACCCGGACACCGCACCGGTGCCGGAGGGTGCGGCTGTCAATGTCCGGGGCCGGTCCTACAAGATCCTGGCCGACGTCGAGGTCACCAAGGACACCGAAGGCGTGATCTTTGCGCACGGCTCCCGATTCGGCGGCCACACACTGTTCATCAAGGATCACAAGCTGCAGTACGTCTACAACTTCCTCGGTATCAAACCGGAGCAGACCTTCGTCTCACCCGAACTCACACCGGGCAATCACACACTCGGGGTGGAGTTCATCCGGGAGAGCGCAGGCGAACACGGCGAGTCGAT
>CAMCWJ010000153.1 GCA_945882475.1 Bifidobacterium breve | reverse complement strand
ACTGACCGTCATGCCCAGGACGCCCAACTGTTCCAGGCCGGTCTTGACGTCTTCGAGCGTGAACGGCTTGACGATCGCAGTGATCAGCTTCATATCCCTCATACCTCCGCGCCGTGACGAGTAAGGACCGAGCCGGAACCGGCAGCGGCGAAGTCGTACGCGGTCTCCGCGTGTTCGGCTTCGTCGATTCCGGCAGCCTCGCCCTCACGGTCAAGCCGCAGTCCGATGGTGTATTTGACGAGCAAGGCCAAGATAGCCGTGACGACACCCGAGTACCCCAGAACCGCGAAGGCGCCGACCGCCTGCCGCCACAACTGATCGGTACCACCGCCGTAGAACAACCCGGCGACGGCGGCCGGCGCTTCCGGCGCTGCGACCAGTCCGATCAACAGGGTGCCAACCAGACCGCCGACCAGGTGCACGCCGACGACGTCGAGTGAATCGTCAAAGCCGAACTTGAATTTCAGCCCGACCGCCAGCGCGCAGAGCACGCCCGCGGTGGTGCCGATGACCAACGCTCCGACGACGTTCACCGACGAGCACGCCGGGGTGATCGCCACCAGACCGGCGACCACACCCGAGGCCGCGCCCAGCGAGGTGGCGTGGCCGTCCCGGATGCGTTCGGTGAGCAACCAGGCCAGCATCGCCGCTGCGGTGGCGATGGTGGTGATGATGAACGTGGTGCCGGCGATACCGCCGGCGGACACCGCCGAACCGGCGTTGAATCCGTACCAGCCGAACCACAGCAGGCCCGCGCCCAACATCACGAACGGCAGACTGTGCGGACGCATCGGGGTCCCGGGCCAGCCGAGACGCTTGCCCAGGATGATCGCCAGCACCAGGCCGGCGATACCGGCGTTGATGTGCACCGCGGTGCCGCCGGCGAAGTCGATCGCCTTGAGTTTGGTGGCGATCCAGCCGCCGGTCTCTGCGGTGACCCCGTCGAACGCGAACACCCAGTGCGCCACCGGGAAGTAGACGAACGTCGCCCACAGACCCGCGAACACCAGCCAACCGCCGAACTTCAGCCGGTCGGCGACAGCGCCGGAGATCAGCGCCACGGTGATGATCGCGAACATCAACTGGAACGCCACGAACACCGTCTGCGGAATCGTTCCGGCCAGTGGGATGCCCACCGCCTCGATCGCCTCGATGCCCGCCGCGGGATCCGCGACCACCTCCAGGACTGCGTTGCCGCCGATCAGGCCCTTGAGCCCGAAGTACTGGGTCGGGTTACCGAAGAGATTGTTGACATCGTTGCCGAAGGCCAGGGAATAGCCGTACAGCACCCAGAGCACCGTCACCACGCCCATGGAGCTGATGCTCATCATGATCATGTTGAGCACGCCCTTGGCGCGCACCATGCCGCCGTAGAAGAACGCCAGGCCCGGGGTCATCAGCAACACGAGCGCGGAGCTCGCGAGCATCCACGCCGTGTCGCCGGAGTCCGGCGCGCCCAATACCGGAAATTGGTCCACTCGCAGTTTCCTCCTTCGGAGTCGCGGTCGAGCACCGGCGACTTAAGGCTGAACTCTGCGCAGGGGTTGTTTCCGGGGCGACGCTGAGGTGTTTCACCCAGATGAACGGTTGGGCGCATTGTGTTGCGCTGTTGTTACGTCCTGGGATTCCCCGGCTCAGCCCAGCAGCGCATCGACAAAAGCGGCGGGTTCGAACGGGGCCAGATCGTCGGGCCCCTCACCGAGGCCCACCAGCTTCACCGGCACACCGAGTTCCTGCTGAACGCGGAAGACGATGCCGCCCTTGGCCGTTCCGTCCAGCTTCGTCAGGACGACGCCGGTGATGTCGACGACGTCGGCGAACACCCGCGCCTGCGCCAATCCGTTCTGGCCGATGGTGGCATCGAGTACCAGCAGCACCTCATCGACGGCCGCACGCTTGTCCACGACCCGCTTGACCTTGCCGAGTTCGTCCATCAATCCGGTCTTGGTGTGCAACCGGCCGGCAGTGTCGATGACCACCACGTCGGCTCCGATCTCGATGCCCTTGTCCACCGCGTCGAAGGCCACCGACGCGGGGTCGGCCCCTTCTGGACCGCGCACCACCTCTGCGCCCACCCGGGACGCCCAGGTCTGCAACTGGTCAGCGGCGGCCGCCCGGAAGGTGTCGGCGGCGCCGAGCACCACCCGTCGCCCGTCGGCCACGAGTACCCGCGCCAGCTTGCCCACCGTGGTGGTCTTGCCGGTGCCGTTGACCCCGACCACCAGCAGCACCGAGGGTTTCTCCGCGTGTGGCAGCGCCCGGATGGACCGGTCGAATTCCGGGTTGAGTTCGCTGATGAGCACCGCGCGCAGTACCGCGCGGGCTTCGGCCTCGCTGCGCACCGTCTTGCTGGCCAGTGCCTCGCGCAGATGGGTCGCCACCGACAGGGTGGCCGTCGGGCCGAGGTCGGCGATCAACAGCGTGTCCTCGACCTCCTCCCAGGAGTCCTCGTCGAGATCGCCGCCGCCGAGCAGTCCGAGCATGCTTCGGCCGAAGGCGTTCTGCGACTTGGAGAGTCGGCCGCGCAGCCGCTCCAGCCGGCCCGCTGTCGGCGCGATCTCGTCGAGTTCTGTCGGCGCTGCCGGGATGACGTCGGGCACCCGGAAGTCCTCGTCGGGGGCGACGGTCTCGGCGGTATCGGGAACGTCTTCGACCAGCGGCGGTTCGGGCAGCCGAACCTGCGAGATCGGTGGCCGCAGCGAATCCCGCGGGAGGGTGGCGTCGTCGCCCACCGCGGGCGAGCCGGTGGTGTCCACCCGCGGGGGCCTGGTGGCCGTCGCCGGGCCTGACGATTGCGTGAAGGAAATGCCCGATGAGGCGGTGTATCCGCCGGATCGGTCGGCCTTTGTGGGAGCCTCGATGCTGGGCTTGGGGTGCAGCGTGATCTGGCGGCGCCGGTAACGCACCGACCCGACGACCAGTGCAACGACGATGAGGACGGCGATGACCGCGATGGCGATCCAGAGACCCTGGGACACGCAGCCATTGTTTCAGGGTTTCCGGTCGCGGCGCCGCGATCCTGGCAAACCGGCGTCAGGCCTGAGCCGATGACGACGCCGGGGCGCAAACTGCGCCATATCGACGCCTGCCTGACCTGGCTCGTCGAGTATCAGGGCGTCACCACCGGTTTCGAGCGCTACCGCCTGCCGTATGACGCGCTGACCCAGACCAGTCTGGCCGCTGTCGACCTGAGCACGCAGTTCCTGGGCGTGCCACTGCGGGCCCCGGTGCTGATCGGCGCCATGACCGGCGGGGCCGAACTCGCCGGCACCATCAATCGCAACCTGGCCGACGCGGCCCAGCAGTTGGGGGTCGGGCTGATGCTCGGCTCACAGCGCATCATGCTCGACGACGACGGGCCGGGAAACGCCGCAGCGGCGAGTTTCGAGGTGCGCCACACAGCACCCGACATCCTGCTGATCGGCAATATTGGCCTGGCTCAGGTCTGCGACACCCTCGCCCCTCGGCTTTCCGCGGCACTGGCCAGGGTTGGCGCGAATGCCGTTGCGGTGCATATCAATCCGCTTCAGGAGGCTATGCAGGACGGCGGCGACACTGATTTCACCGGCTCTCTGGAGGCTCTTGGTCGGCTCATCGGCGAACTGGACTATCCGGTGATGGTCAAGGAGGTCGGGCACGGGATCGGCGCTGCGGCCGCGGCCCGGCTGTGCGGCCTGCCGATTGCGGCGGTCGACGTCGCCGGCGCCGGCGGCACCTCGTGGGCGCGGGTAGAGCAAGTGGTCCGCTACGGCGAGGTGCGCTATCCGGCGATCGCCGACTGGGGGGTTCCCACCGCGCAGGCACTGCAGGAGGTGCGCGCCACGCTGCCCGGCATGCCACTGATGGCCTCGGGTGGCATCCGCACCGGCATGGACGCGGCCAAGGCCCTGGCGATGGGTGCCGACGTGGTGGCGTTGGCCCGCCCCCTGCTGGCACCGGCCATCGAGTCGGCGGCGGCGGTGGTCGAGGTGCTGGGCGGGTTCATTGAGGAGCTTCGGGTGTGTGTGTACGGGTGCGGGGTCTCCGATCTCGACGGGCTACGGGGGGTTGAGGTGACAGCCGTCTAGGGCTGCGCCCCGGGCGTCCGGTGACTGGGCGGTAGCGGCCGTTGCGATTATTGCCTGGCCGCAAGAGATGGTGTCGGGATGACCGGAGCATTGGGCACTGCCGCGGCCGCCGGCACAGAAATGACCGGTAGCCCCGCAGGAATCGGCGCTGCCGGTGCGGCCGGTACCGAAATCACCTGCGGCAGTGATACTCCCACATCTTGCACCGTGGGCACCCTGAAAACGGGCGGCCCCACTGGATGCGGGACCTGCTGTGGCGTTACTTCCGGTACTGACACGATCGGTGGAGTGAACACCGGCGGCGCCTGCACCGGAGGTGCAACCTCCGGTGTAGCTACCAGAGGGGGTACTAGGACCTGAGGAGTCGCGACCTGAGGAGTTGCGACCTCAGGAGTTGCGACCTGAGGAGTTGCGACCTGAGGAGTTGCGACCTGGGGTTCCGTTGGCGCATCTGGCGTGATCGCGGTACCCGTTAACACGGGTGGGTCCACCACGGGCCGGGGTGTGTTCGAGGGCTGTGGCGTGGTCGCCGCCGGCGGCACAACCCGAGTCGGTGTCGCGGCACTCATCGTCGGCGCAGCAGGTCGGTTCGGCTGGGGGCTCAGTGGGCTCATTACGGGCTGGATGACCGTGGCCGAGGTGGTGGTCGGCGTGATGTCCGCGTTGACGACCGTGAGCAGCAGTCCACCGACGGCAAATGCGGCGAAGCCCGCGGCGATCCCGTACAGCAGCGCCGCCCGGCCAAACCGGGGTGCGAGTGGCGGTCCGGCGGCACCCTCGCCGATTTGCACGGTCTCGCGCGATTCCGCCTCGGACGCCGCATAGTCCTCGCCGACATACGGAATCGGCTCGGCGACCAAGTCGTCGTCCCGAGACCACGCGAGGGCCCTGAAGGTCGCCGACTGCGTTTCGTCATCACGGCCCGTGGTCCAGGCGGCGGGGATCCGGCCGGTCAGGGGCTCATGCGCTGCTGTCAGAAATGCGGCCGTTTCACGGGGGATGGAAATACTTGTCATCAGGTTCCTTCGGGTGGGTGCAGCCCCCGGTGGGCCGCTCTCACAGGTAGGTGCAATCAGCGGGTGCCCGAAGCACGTTTTTTCAGAGTTCTTTTTCATGCGCCTTCATGCGTGTCCGCCAGGGATCTTTCGCGCTGGGAAACAGCTGCTCAGCGAGCCAAGGAAATTTTTTCCGAAAAAAGTGTGCGACGAACCTGGGGTGGCTGCACCTACCTGTGAACGCAAGCCCAACGGGGGCTGCGAACAGACGAAGGAGAACCTCATGTCCACTGCTTCTTTCCTCGCCAAAATCGCCACCGCTGTGGCGGCGCCGGCGATGTTGTTCCTCGGCGCAGGCACCGCCCAGGCGTTCGACATCAATCTGCCGCTCGCCGTCTGGGGCACTTCGGCACCCGGCGGCGTCAACGTTCATGTTCAGACCCCGGCCGATGGACTGAGCGGCTGGTGCACCTATAGCTCGTTTGTGCGGGGCAACCCGATCGGCAAACCCCTCCCGGCCATCGATGTCCCGTTCTACCTGGGGTCGGTGGGCGGCGTGAACTCCGCACTGCTGTGGTTTCCCAGCTACCCGACCGGTTCGACCTGGGACACCACCGTGAGCTGCCCCAATGGGGCGATGACGGTCCCGACCGTCTGGTGATCACCGATGGGCGGAAACGGTTCGGTACCTGCGGCGATGTTCGCTGGTACCGAACCGTTTTCACCAACCTTTACGCAAATCAGGACTATGATGAAACGAAATTGGCGTCAGCCTTGGGGGGCTCGTGATGACCGGAGCACTGGAGCTTCAGCCCAGCATCAGCGACGGCGATCTGGCTCGCGCGGCGGCCGACGGTGACCGTCAAGCGTTCGCCGAGATTTATGACCGCTATGCCGATCGGCTGTATGACTTCTGTATCGGACTTCTCGGGGACCGTGACGCTGCAGCGGACTGCGTGCAAGACGCCTTCTGCGTTGCTGCGACAGACCTCGGAGGTCTGCGCGATCCCGACAAGCTCCGCCCGTGGCTGTACTCGATCGCCCGCCACCACGCGATGCGCCGTCTTCGGCACCGCTACCGCGAAGAAGTCTCTGATGAGTTGCCGGACATGATCTCTCACGAAGCGAGCCCGGAAACGCTTGCCGGACAAAACGAACTAGCCCGTCTGGTTGCCGAAGCCGCCGGCGGTTTATCGGACCGCGACCGCGAACTGCTGGATCTGTCCTACCGGCACGGACTGGACGGCCCTGAACTCGCGGAAGCTCTTGGAGTTACGCTGACGAGCGCGAACACAATGATGTTCCGGCTGCGCCAAACCGTCGAACGCTGCCTGGGTGCCCTTCTGGTGGCGCGCGGCGCGCAGGCCAATCCATCCGCGTGCCCCGAGTTGGCCGTGATTCTGAAGGGCTGGGACGGGCAGTTCTCCGTCCTCATGCGAAAACGCATGGCCCGTCACATCGACGCTTGCGACACCTGCGAACAGGACCAGCGACAGCAGGTCAACCCGGTCGCACTGCTGGGCAGCGCGGCCGTATTCATCCCAGCCCCGGCAGCTCTGCGTCGTCAGACGTTGGACCGCGTGCAGGTGACGTCCGCGAGGTCCAGCATGGTCGAGGCGTCCGGTCCCTCTGCGCGCTCCAGTTCGGTCGAGACATCCGGCCCTTCTGCCGGTTCGCGGTTGGCCGGGAAACGGCGAATGGCCCTCGTCGTGGGTATCCCGCTGTTGTGCCTGGGATTGACGATCCCCTTGTTCCCACGCCAGGAGGAGCCAGTCTCCCGGGTAGTCGACATCGGCACTAATTCGAGCGAAGGTTCGCTTCCGTTAGTACCCGCAGCCATCAAGAGCGCCCCGACCCATGCCCGTCAGAAGCCGGTCCCGAGTGCGGGCATAGCTGGAGAGTCAGCCCCGACCCAGCGGGCGCAGACGCCTGCCGGCGGAAATACCCCTGTTCCGGCCAGTACCCCTGGTCCGACGCCAGAGCCAAACAACCCCGGCCCGGCACCAGACATCATGCTTCCGAACACCGGTCCGGATACCGCTCCTGCCCCTCCCCAGATCTACTCCGAACCCGCCCCTGATTCAGACGCGAAAACCACCGCCATCGACTCCCAGGGCGCGATCGAGACCGCCGACACCGAAAC
>CAMCWJ010000152.1 GCA_945882475.1 Bifidobacterium breve | reverse complement strand
CCACCCAGAAGAACAGGATATCGTAGCCGGTGACGAGAACACTTGTGGGATAGAACTTCTCGAGATCCGGGGTGCGGTCAGGCCAGCCCATGGTGGAAAACGGCCACAGCGCCGAGGAGAACCAGGTGTCGAGCACGTCCGGGTCCTGCTCCCAGCCCTCGGGCGGCGTCTCGTCCGGGCCCACGCACACCCGCTCTCCGTCCGGGCCGTGCCAGATCGGGATGCGATGCCCCCACCACAGCTGCCGCGAGATGCACCAGTCGTGCATGTCGTCGACCCAGTCGAACCAGCGTGGTTCCTGGCTCTTGGGATGGATGACGATGTCGCCACCGCGGACCGCGTCCCCGGCTGCGGTGGCCAGCGATTCGACCTTGACCCACCACTGCAGGCTCAGTCGCGGCTCGATCGGTTCGCCGCTACGTTCGGAATGCCCGACGCTGTGCAGATAGGGGCGCTTCTCGGCGACCACGCGGCCCTGCTCGGCGAGTGCCTCGCGCACCTTCGTCCGGGCCTCAAACCGGTCCATACCGTCGAATTGCGTTCCGGTTCCTGTGATCCGGCCGCGGGTATCCATGATCGTGGGCATCGCCAGGTTGTGCCGGGTGCCGATCTCGAAGTCGTTCGGATCGTGTGCCGGGGTGACTTTGACTGCGCCGGTGCCGAATTCGGGGTCCACGTGTTCGTCGGCGACGATGACGATCTCGCGGTCTTGAAAAGGATGGGCCAGGGTGGTCCCCACCAGGTGCCGGTAGCGGTCGTCGCCGGGGTGCACCGCGATCGCGGTGTCGCCGAGCATGGTCTCGATCCGGGTGGTCGCCACCACGATGTGCGGTGCTGAATCATCAAGGGAGCCATAGCGGAACGAGACGAGTTCGCCCTCGACCTCTTCGTATTTGACCTCGAGATCGGAGATCGCCGTCTGCAGCACCGGTGACCAGTTGACCAGGCGCTCGGCCTGGTAGATCAGACCGGCGTCATAGAGACGCTTGAAGATGGTGCGGACCGCCCGCGAGAGCCCCTCGTCCATGGTGAAGCGGTCCCGGCTCCAGTCCACCCCGTCGCCGAGGCGACGCATCTGGGCTCCGATGGTGCCGCCCGACTGCTGCTTCCAATCCCAGACCTGCTCGATGAACCGGTCCCGGCCGAGGTCTTCCTTGGTCGTGGACTCCGCGGCAAGCCGCTTCTCCACCAGCGACTGGGTGGCGATCCCGGCGTGGTCCATGCCGGGCAGCCACAGCACCTCATAGCCCTGCATGCGTTTACGCCGGGTCAGCGCATCCATCAGGGTGTGGTCCAACGCATGACCCATGTGCAAGCTGCCGGTCACGTTCGGCGGTGGCAGCACGATGGAGTACGGCGGCTTGGCGCTGCCGGCGTCGGCGGTGAAGTACCCGGCGTCCACCCAGCCCTGGTACATCCGGCTCTCTACCGCAGCCGGGTCCCAGGACTTGGGCAGGGCGTCGGCGCGAGAGTCGTCAGTGGTGGGCACCCGTTGATTCTAGGAACGGGTGCGGCCGAGGGCCTACCGGCCTCCGCGCAGCAGCCCGCCGAGGATGTTGCCGATGGCGCCACCCTGGTTGCCGCCCAGCACTCCGCCGAGGATGCTGCCGAGCGCGTTGTTGTTCGCGCCACCCGGCGCGCCGCCCCCGAGGAGGCCGCCCAGTACGTCACCGATGCCGCCGGACGGAGCGGCCTGTGCCTGCGCCCCGCCGGAATTCTTCTGGGCGAACTGCCGTCCCACATACGCCAGCACGATCGGCGCGAGCATCGGGAGCAGTCGCTTGATCAGGTCGCCACCGCCGGCGCCGGCGCCGGACAGCGCAGAGGCGACCTGGTTGGTGTCGTTGCCGCCGAACAGGCTGGCGACGAGTTGGTTGCCCTGGCCCTCATCGATCTGGTCGACGTTGACGCCGCCGGTCAGCAGATCACTTTCACCCTCGGCAACGACAGCCGACTCGAGGTGAGTGGAGTCGATGTCCTCGGCCTGCACGTTTTCCTGCAGAGTGCCGAGCAGCGTGGGCACCAGGGTCTGGATGGCCTGGCTCACCTCGCCCTGGTCTGCGCCAAGCTTGCTGGCGATGTCCGCCACCGGGATCTGGTTGAAGAGGTCGTCGAGACCGGCCATGTCTGGGTTCCGCCTTTGTCGAGTATTGAGCGATGTCTTAAGCGATCGAATTCGACAGTAGTCGCCGTGGCGCGGTTCGCCCACCCCTCGGGCGTTCAGTCCAACTGCGAAGGTCAGTTCAGCCGAGCTGAGCCCAGTGCGATGCCCGCGGCGGGGAATCGGGCCAGCAGGGCGTCGCCCATCGCAGCCGCCGGCGTCAGCACCCCGTACAGCTCGGGCAGGCGATCGCGGTCGAGCGCCAGCGCCAAGCCGCACTCCCCCAGCATCACCGCGGTGGCCTTGTAACCGGGATCCCCACTCTGAGCGATGGTGGCGACGTAGCGCGCTCCGGTGCTGGTGGTCGTATAGGTCTCGACGCGGTACCAGCCACGTTCGCGGACGTCGTCGCTGGGCCCGGTGCCCGGCTTGGGCGCGAGACGTTCGACCAGTCGGCGCGGCAGCAGGTTGAAGAACCGACTGCCGAATGCGGCCGCCCCGTTGGTGGCGGCCGTGGTCGCCGCCGAGGTGATCGGAGCCAGCACCGAAGGTCCCACGCTCATGTACTCGGAGTACCGGAATCGCCGGCCGTAGGCGTAGTCCAGCAGTGCGTTGCTGCGCCGCACGATGCGGGTGTTGTAGGACGCCATCACGAAGGCAGCGGCCCAGACGCCGGCCAGTTCCGGAGCGATGTCGCTGCCGCGTCGCCGCGGCATGTCGGGCTGCGGCCCGAGTTCGGGCTCGGCACCGCGATCCTGGGACAGCGTGTACGGGTCGTCAAGCAACTTGCGGGTGTCCGGATCTCCGGACGTGGCCCGAAACACCTCGATCATCGAGGCGATGGTTCCGCCGGACACCCCGCCGGAGAAACCACGCAGGACGTAGTTGGTCTCGCAGAGTTCGCCGGCGTCATCCTGTGTGACCCTCCGGAACAGTTCGTAGACGCTCATGTCCGACGGAATGGAGTCGAACCCGCAGGCGTGCACGATCCGGGCTCCCGTGTCGACGGCCTGTTTGTGGAAGTCGTCGATGCTCTGGCGCACGAACATGGCCTCGCCGGTCAGGTCGGCGTAATCGGTACCGGCCGCCGCACACGCCTGCACCAGAGGCAGTCCGTACTTGCTGTAGGGCCCGACTGTGGTGACCACGACCTGGGTGCGGGCGGCCATCTCGGCGAGAGTTGACGGCTTGTCGGCGTCGACGGTGAGAATCGGCCAATCTTTGGCAGCCTCGCCGAGGGTGGCCCGTACCGCGGCCAGCTTGTCGGGCGAGCGGCCGGCCAGCGCGATGCGGGCCCTGCTGCCGGCTCTCTGGCTCACAGAGGCCAGATACTCGGCGGTCAGTTTCCCGACGAATCCGGTGGCGCCGTACACAACGATGTCGAATTCGCGACCTGTCATTGCGTCAACCTACCCCGGCGGACCGGCGGCCCGAAGGCGTGGTTCAGCGGACGCCGAGGGCAGCCGCCGGATCGGTGAAGGCCCGGCACATCTGGCCCCAGTCGATCAGGCCGAGCGGACCGCGGCCCAGGCCCTGGCACTGTTTCGCCGGAACGGGGCTGCCTGCTGAGACTGTGGTCACCAGGCCGGGCGTGAACCCTGCGGCAGCGGCCTTCTTGCCACAGGTCGGCCAGGCACCGATGCCCTGGGTGCGCAGAACGTTCTCGGCGACTCGGATCTGCTCCGCGCGCGAGGCCTGGTTCGGCATGCCGGTACCACCGTTGGACTTCCAGGTGGCCGGGGAGAACTGCAGTCCGCCGTAGTAGCCGTTGCCGGTGTTGATCGCCCAGTTGCCGCCCGACTCGCACTGTGCGATGGCGTCCCAGTTGACGCTGTCCGCGGAAGCAGTACCGCTGCCCAGCGCCAGTGCGCCGATTGCGATCCCCAGCGCGAGGGCGGTGAGGGTGATGAGGCGGCGGATCGTGCTCACGGGTGTGGTCCCTTCGACGAGTGCGGCCGCGCTGGTGTGCGGTTGTGATGTGGATCGCAACGTCTGGGACGGGTGTTACAGAACAGGCGGGTGTTACCAAAAAGGAGGGGCACCGGGAGTACCCGGCGCCCCTCCTCAGAAGCGATTCAGCTGCTGGTCAGCCCAGCCGGCCGCAGGTCGGCCAGGCGCCGATGCCCTGGGTCCGGAGGGTGTTCTCCGCGACACGGATCTGCTCGGCCCGCGAAGCCTGGTTCGGCATACCGACGCCCCCGTTGGCTGCCCACGTCGACGGGCTGAACTGCAGGCCGCCGTAATAGCCGTTGCCGGTGTTGATGGACCAGTTGCCGCCGGACTCGCACTGCGCGATCGCGTCCCAGTTCACGCTGTCGGCATTGGCGGTACCGGCGCCGAGCGCAATCGGAGCCACTGCCAGCGCTCCGGCGACTGCAGCCATACCCAGAGTTGTGCGGAGGTTGTTCAAAATTTTTCCTTTCGCCACGTTCTTCATTTCGCCTCGTACGGGTTCGAGCGCCAAACCTGTCAGCGGTCTGCAATCTGCGAATCCCGACGGGAACGAATAGGACGCTACGGAGCGAATTCGGCCGAGTCACGTCAATGACACACCAATATCGGACAGATAACAGACCAATCACGGTCGCCGACCGGCCGAAGTCCCCGCAGGTCAGTTCGGCGTTTCCCGGCCAGCGGAAACAGGCGCTGGGAAAGCTTAACTGTGAGTTAAATCACACCCGTTTTGTGACCTGGCCCACATGGCTCGAAACCCCAATAACCACATTGGTCACATTAATAACAAACCCGGACCAGACAATGCGTGAATGGGAAATTCCGTGCCTCACCGACCCGGCCGGGCGAGGTCAACCTCGGAGTTGACGTTGGCCAGCGCCCCGGCCGGATCCAGCACCACCCGCTGGGTCAGCACCGTGTCGGCCAGGGCGCGCATGCTGAGCCGCCCGTCAGCCACCAGTGCGTCGATGCGATCGGCCAGCGCGGTCCGGTAGATCCCCGCAAGGTAATGGTCGCGGCCGTCCCACGGCAGCACCACGTCCGCGCCGTGGTGGGCGGCCAGGACATCAACGATGTCGACGGACAGTTCGGGCATGTCCACCGCGCTGACGAACGCCCGGTCCAGGCCCGCAGCGGCAGCAGCCCGCAGGCCCACACCGGTGGCCGGTAGCGGCCCCATCCCGCGTGCCGCGTCGCGCAGCAGTTCGGCGTCGGGGAGTTCGGGCAGTGGTTGTCCGGGCGCGGCAATGACGAATACCGGTGCGCACCGCGCAGCCAGGACCGCGACGGTGTATTCGACCATCGTCATGCCGGAGCCGGGGTGGGCCCCGGGGTGGACCATCGTGGCCTTGTCCCGACCCATCCGCCGGGAGGCGCCGCCGGCCAGTACCACGGCCGCCAGCGGGGAGCGATCCGACATCGTCAGTCGACGGTCCAGGTATCGCGGCCGCGCAACAGCGACTGCAGGGCGGCCGCGTCATGCGGGGCGGCGGCCCGGGCCGCGGCGAGCTGCTCGCGTGCGCCATCGTCATAGGCGGGCCGGTCAACCTGCCGGAAGATGCCCATCACCGTGTGCTCGAGGTTCTGCTCGCTGAGTCGCGACAGCGCGAAGGCGTAGGCCGGGCTGTCCGCGCGGGCGTCGTGCACCACGATCTGCTCAGCCGCGACATCGGCAGTCTTGGCCACGTCCAATCCGAACCCGCTCTGCACCACGCAGTACTCGCCATCGGCTCCGAAGGTGATCGGCTCGCCGTGGCGGACGTTGATCACCCGCTCCTCTGCGCCCTCCTTACGCAAGGCGTCGAAGGAGCCGTCATTGAAGATCGGGCAGTCCTGCAGGATCTCCACGAGGGCGGCCCCACGGTGCGCCGCTGCCGCCCGCAGCACCTCCGAGAGTCCCTTGCGGTCGGAGTCCAATGCTCGCCCGACGAACGTCGCCTCGGCGCCCAGCGCCACGGTGACCGGGTTGAACGGGTGATCGAGCGAGCCCATCGGCGTGGACTTGGTGACCTTGCCGACCTCGGAGGTCGGCGAGTACTGGCCCTTTGTCAGGCCGTAGATCCGGTTGTTGAACAACAGGATCGTCATGTTGATATTGCGGCGCAGCGCGTGGATCAGGTGGTTGCCGCCGATGGACAGCGCGTCGCCATCGCCGGTGACCACCCAGACCGACAGATCGGGACGGGCCAGCGCCAGCCCGGTCGCCACCGTGGGCGCGCGGCCGTGGATGGAATGCAGCCCGTAGGTCTCGAGGTAGTACGGGAACCGGCTCGAGCAGCCGATCCCACTGACGAAAACGATGTTCTCTCGCCGCAATCCGAGTTCGGGCAGAAAGTTGCGGATGGTGTTGAGGATGACGTAGTCCCCACACCCCGGGCACCAGCGCACCTCCTGGTCGCTGGTGAAGTCCTTGGCCTTCTGCGGCACCTCGGTGGTGGGCACCCCGGCATTCTTGGACGGTGCCAGGCCGAGGTCGGCACCGATCAGGTCGGTCATGGATTCGCTCCCGCGGTCACATCCGCTTCGGCACCCACGGTGGCAGCCGCGAGTCGGGCGAATTCGGCTTTGTCGCTTTCCTTTTCGCGCAGTGTGCCGTCGAGCGCGGCATCGATGATGCCCTCCACCTCGTCGGCGAGAAAAGCCATCCCGGACACTTTCGTCACCGACTGCACGTCGAGGAGGTACCTGCCCCGCAACAGCAGCGCCAGCTGGCCGAGGTTCATCTCCGGCGCCACTAGATGTCGATAGCGACGCAACACCTCGCCGAGGTTCGCCGGGAACGGACTGAGATGGCGCAGCTGGGCGTGGGCGACCTTCTGTCCGCGCCGCCGGGCCCGACGGCACGCCTCGCCGATCGGGCCGAACGAACTGCCCCACCCGATCAGCAGCAGTTCGGCGTCACCGGTCGGATCGTCGACCTGGAGGTCGGCGACGTCGATGCCGTCGATCTTGGCCTGGCGCAGCCGGACCATCAGCTCGTGATTGTCCGGCTCGTAGGAGATGTTGCCCGAACCGTTGGCCTTCTCCAGGCCGCCGATGCGGTGTTCGAGTCCGGCCGTACCGGGAATCGCGAGTTGGCGGGCCAGCGTATGCGGATCGCGGGCGTACGGCTCGAAGTCCGCACCGGTAGCGGCGAGGTCGGCGACGGCGAAGTCATAGGCGATCGGGTCCAG
>CAMCWJ010000151.1 GCA_945882475.1 Bifidobacterium breve | reverse complement strand
CGCGCAACCTCGCCGACGAACATCCGGAAAAGCTGCAGGAACTCATCGACGTCTGGTTCGCCGAAGCCGAGGCGAATTTCGTTCTGCCCCTTGATGATCGGACTGCAGTCGAGCAGTTGGGTAACGCACGCCCGCAGGCCGAGCCGCCCCGCAACCGTTACATCTACTACCCCGACACCGCACCGGTACCGGAGGGTGCGGCTGTCAACGTGCGGGGCCGGTCCTACAAGATCCTGGCCGACGTCGAGGTCACCAAGGACACCGAAGGCGTGATCTTTGCGCACGGCTCCCGATTCGGCGGCCACACTCTGTTCATCAAGGATCAGAAGCTGCAGTACGTCTACAACTTCCTCGGCATCAAACCGGAGCAGACCTTCGTCTCACCCGAACTCACACCGGGCAACCACACACTCGGGATGGAGTTCATCCGAGAGAGTGCAGGCGAACACGGCGAGTCGATCGGCACCGCAAAACTCTATGTCGATGATCAGGTGGTCGCCGAGGGTCCGATGCGCGCGCAGGTCGGGAAGTTCACGCTGTCCGGGGACGGGTTGTGTGTCGGGTTCGACAGCGCCGACCCGGTGAGCCGTTCCTATCCGGCCGGTTTCCCGTTCACCGGCGGTCGGATCCTCGGCGTCGGCGTGGATGTCGGCGACGACGTGTACCTCGATCTGGAACGTGAGGCAGCCGCGGCTTTCGCCCGGGATTAACCGGCCGGTCCGACCCGGTAGATCGACTTCAGGCTGAAGAACTCGTCCAGACCCTCCGGGCCGAGTTCGCGGCCGATGCCGCTGGCTTTGACCCCGCCGAACGGCGCGCCCATGTCCAATTGGTAGTCGTTGATGCCGATGGTGCCGGTGTGGATCTCCCGGGCCACCTCGGTGGCGCGGTCGGTGTCGGTGGACCACACCGTGCCGGCCAACCCGAACTCGCTGTCATTGGCCAGCGCGATCGCCTGCTCATCGCTGTCGTAGGGGATCACCGCCAGCACGGGGCCGAAGATCTCCTCCTGGGCGATGCGATCGGCATTGTTGACGTCGGCGAAGACCGTCGGCGAGACGAACCAGCCCCGCGGCTGATCCTTCGGAACGCCCCCGCCAACAACAAGTTTCGCGCCGCTGCTCTTACCGGCCTCGATGTAGTCGAGCACCCGGTCGCGCTGCCGCGCACTGACCCCCGGACCGATATCGGTCGCTTTGTCCAGCGGGTCGCCCACCGAGAACCCGTTGACCAGATCGGCCAGGGCGTCGACGACTTCGGCGTACCGGGATCGCGGCGCCAGGATCCGCGATCCCAGGTAACAGGTCTGACCGTTGTTGACGAACGACACCGAGCGCAACCCGCGCATGGTGGCCTCGAGGTCGGCGTCGTCGAGGATGATCGCCGCAGACTTGCCACCGAGTTCCAGGGTGACCGGCCGCAGCAGTCGCCCGCACACCTCGCCGATGATGCGTCCGGCCACCGTGGACCCGGTGAAGCTGACCTTGTCCACACCGGGATGGGACACCAGGTGCTTTCCCGTCTCGACCCCACCGGGCACGACATTGAGCACACCCGGCGGCATCCCGCATTCCTGGGCGGCTTCGGCGAAAACCAAAGCATCCAAAGCGGTTTCGGGTGCCGCCTTGAGCACCACGGTGCAACCGGCCGCGAGTGCGGGTGCGAGCTTGAAGGCGGCCAGGGCTTGCGGATAGTTCCACGGGACGATCGCGGCGACCACCCCGACCGGCTCGCGACGCACGATCGTGTGGCCGATCGCACTTGGCCGGATCTGCTCGATCGGCGTCTCGGTGATGAGCTTGGCGTAGTAGCCCATTAGCGCCGCCGGGAATAGTCCGTTGGCGCCCCGCGACAGCGACATCGGCATGCCGTTCTCCCGGGTCACCAGTTTGTCGGTGGTCTGGGCACGTGCGTGCAATGCGGCGGCGAATGCCCCCAGTACCCCGGCGCGGTGCTCCGGTGAGGCTGATCGCCACTGCGGCAGCGCAGCGCGCGCGGCGGCGACCGCCGCGTCGACTTCTGCTGCGGTGCCGCTGGCGCCGTCGCCGATCGGTTCGCCGGTCGCGGCCTCCAGCACCGGTTCAGCCTGGGCGGCGCGGTGGAACTCGCCGTCGATGAATACCCGTGGACTCGTTGCGGCGGTCATAGCGGGACTTCCTTTCGCTCTGTTTCGAACAACACTCCGTCGGCGATCTTCTGATCGATCTGGTCATCGTCGAGGCCGAGGACGTCGCGGCAGATGCGGCGGGTGTCAGCACCGGGCAGCGGTGCCGGAGCCTGCGCCGCAGGCGGGATGTGGCGGTAGCGCGCCGGGCCCGCCTCGGTGGGCAGTGGGAATTCCCGGAGGGGGTGGGTCATCTCGCTGAACACCTGCCGCAACCGCAGTTGCGGATCCTCATAGACGTCGTCGGGCCGGTTCATCGGCCCGGCGGAAACACCGCGGGCCTGCATGGCCACGGCGACCTGCAAGGGTGCGTGTGTCTGCGTCCAGGCCGCCAGGTCGTCGTACAGACGGGCGGACGAGGGCTCGGGATTATCGATGACCTCGGCTACCGCCCGGCGGTCGGCGTCGGAACAGATGGAGATGACGCACCACTGGTCCTCCCCGGCGCACGGGTACACCAGGTGAACAGCAGGATCGGGCCGCACCGTGCCGGAGTCGGCGCCCAGCACGACGTAGCTGACGTCCAACTGGTTCAGGACGGCCTCGGCCTGCGACACATGCACATGAGCGCCTAAACCGCGGCGACGCCGCCGGATCAAGGCGGCCAGTGCGCCGATCGCGGTGATCCGGCCCACGACGTGATCGGGGAAGATCGTCGTCGCATCGAAGAAGGGGTGCCGGGCCGCGACGGACTCGGGTTGCTCACAGGTCCACAGCCGGGTCAGCCCGGTGGCCGCTCGGACCAGGGGGCCGTATCCCATTCGCGTGCTCCACGGACCGGTATCGCCGAATGCACTGCTCTCGGCCAGTACCAGTTCCGGATTCAAATCACGCAGCCGCTCGTACGGAAAGCCAAGGGCACCAAGGGTTCCCGGTTTGAAGTTCGCGAAAAGCGCGTCGGAGTTGGCGGCCAGTTCCGCGAACATTTCGGCACCGGCAGTGCTGCGCAGATCAAGGCCCAGCCCCAGGTTGTTGCGGTGCGCGCGGGCGAACGAGTCGCCGATCGCCTGCCCTTCGCGTTTCTGGCGCAGTCCGTCGGGGTAGGCAGCGCTCTCGACCTTGATGATCTGCGCACCCAGGTCGCCGAACAGTCTGCTGAGTTCTCCGCCGGCGACGATGATGCCCAGATCGAGCACCCGAATCCCGTCGAAGGGCCGAGCCCCCACCGAACCGGTGGCAGGCGGGTCGAACCGCGGTGCCGACCAGGAGGGCTCGGAACTCCCGGCCGCGGGTGCGGGGGTGCGATAACCGGCGCGGGCGCCGTCGACGACCCAGTAGCCGGCCGGCACCCGCGCGTGGACGCCCGGGGCCAGTTCAGCCCTGGTGAACGCGCCTACCGTGCCGAGGTGTTCGGATTCGAGCACCTGCGCGGGCGTCAGGACGGCGGCGATCGGCACGCCGTAGCCCTGGCCGTCGACCACGAGTTGTTCCATCGTCTGATCGGCGAATTGCTCGGCGATCAGAGCGCCGAGCTCACTGAAGGAACGGACCCGAGCCGCGATGGAATCGAAGCGCGGATCCTGAAACTGCTCGGGCTCACCCAGCCAGGCCCGCAGGCCGTGCCACTGTCGCGGCGACATCACGCAGAGACGGACGTAGCCGTCGCTACAGGCGAAGATCGGGTAGGAATCCTGATTCTTCGGTCTGCCCTGCCAGCGCTCGGAACGGTTGCGGGCGGTCGCGGCCTGCCCTTGCGTGCCGAACGGCGGATCCAACGCCAGCACCACCGCGTCGAAGCGGGCGAAGTCGATGAAATCGCCGACCCCGCAACGCAACCGGTTGAAGTACGCGACAAGCACCGCCCACACCGCCTGCACCGCGGCTGTAGCCGAGGCAATACCGTCCGGCGGGAGTACCGGGGTGCCCGTGGTGGGCCCGGATCGCGACAGTGCGCATGCCATGGCGTACAGCACCGGGTCCGTGGCAGCCCAGTCGGCGTACGGACCGTCCGACCCGAAATCGGTGACTGCCATGGTGACCAGATGCTCGAACCGGTCGGCCAGCTGCGCACAGGACGTGCCGTAGTGAGTTGCCCGGCCGGGCAGACCGCTGTCGATGACGATGTCGGCGGTCCCGGCCAGTTCCATCAGCCTGGCGCGGTCGGCGGCATCGGCCGGGTCGAGAACGGCTGCCCGCTTGTTGGCGTTGTGCAGGGCAAACGGGATGCTCACCCCGTCGAGGGTGGGCAACGCAGAGCGGGCCGGAGTGCCCGCGGGCGGCTCGATTTTGAGCACGTCGGCACCCAGATCGGCGAGCAGTCGGGTGATCGGGTCGGTGTCGGCGTCGCCGAGGTCCAGTACCCGCAGCGACGAAAGCAGTGGCTCGATCTCGCCCACGTGCAGCGCCCTTTCCTCGTCAACGGGCCGAGCTTAGGCCCGCAGGTAGCATTGACGGTAAATGTCTGAACTGAGCGCAGGCGCGGCGCCACCTCATCCCGCGCTGGGTCACCTGGCCGCGCTGGCGCATTTCCGGGTCTATCTCGACATCGCCGTGGTGGTGGTCGTGCTCGGCATCGCCAACCTGATCGCCCACTTCACCACCCCGCTGGCCAACATCGCGGCCGTTCCGGCCGTGGCGGTCGGACTGGTGTTGCTGGTCCGGGCTCGCGGGCTGGGCTGGGCCGAGTTGGGACTGGGTCGGGAACACTGGCGATCCGGAATGGTCTACGCGCTGGCCGCAGTGGGCCTGGTGCTGGCCGTGATCGTCGTCGGCGCACTGCTGCCGTGGACCCGACCGATGTTCCTCAATGACCGCTACGCAACCATCTCCGGCGCGCTGGTGGCCTCGATGGTCATCATCCCGTTGCAGACCGTCATCCCCGAGGAACTGGCGTTCCGCGGTGTGCTGCACGGGGCGCTGGACCGGGCCTGGGGGTTCCGCGGTGTCGCGGCTGCCGGTTCCCTGCTGTTCGGGTTCTGGCACATCGCTAGCTCGCTCGGTCTGACAGCCGGCAACGTCGGCTTCACCCGGATCCTCGGCGGGGGCGTGTTCGGCGTGGTGGCCGGGGTTACCGGAGCCGTACTCGCCACCGCCGCGGCCGGATTCGTGTTCACCTGGCTGCGCCGGCGAAGCGGCAGCCTGATCGCGCCGATCGCGCTGCACTGGTCGCTCAACGGCCTGGGCGCGTTGGCCGCGGCCGTGGTGTGGCAGCTGTCCGTTTAAGTCCTGCTCCGGACCCCAGTGTTTAAGTCCGGCTGCGGACCCCAGTGTTTAAGTCCTGCTCCGGACCTTGCCCACGATCCACAGCAGCAGCACCGAGCCCAGGACCGCGGTGAACAACGTGAAGAACCAGCCGCCGCCCGCGGTGTTCAGGAAGAAGCTCAGCAGGAAGCCGCCGAGCAAAGCCCCTGCGATGCCGGTGACGATATTGGTCAGCAACCCGGCACTGCTGCCTTTGACGATCTTGTTGCCGAGCCAACCGGCGATGCCGCCGATGATGATGTAGCCGATCCAGCCGACGCTGGTCTGCGTCGTCGAACGGGCCAGGATTTCGGTTGCAGCCATGATGTCCATCGGGGACTCCTCAGGGTCACCGGCCGATGCCAGCCACCAGCCGTTCTCTAGGTATAGCCCACCCGGATAACGGTTGTCCTGCCGAAAAGGCCACGATCGTTCAACCAGCCGGGACTCAGCCCGGCATCATCTCCGGCACCGGGGTCTCCACCGGAATCGGGACGCCGACCCGGTTACCCGGGGCGGGCGCCGGCGCGGCGGGGGCGTTGGGATCCGGCGCCGGTGGCGGTGGCGGGGTGTAGGACCTGATGGACTGGGCCAGCGCTTTGGCGGCGGCCGGGTCGACCGGGTCCTTGGAGGTGCCCAACCACACCACGAACCAGCGCTCGTTGCGCTGGGTATGCGCCGCGGCAGTGCCCGCCGTGCCCACCACAGCGGCCCAGATCTGGCCGGTGGGTTTGGCGGTGTCGGTGAACTTGACGTCGTAGGACGCCGTGACACCGGGCAGATTCCCCTGCAGCGGGCTGGTCTGCTGATTGAGACGGGTACCGGCGAACGGCATGAAAAACTCACCCATGTCCGAGGCCAGTCGCACCGCCGCCTTGCCGTTGTCCGGTTCGGCCCCGGCAAACAGCTTCAGGTCAAGGCGGCCCAGCAGGATGCTGGTGTCACTGGCGGTCGGGGCAGGCTGTCCGTTCACAGCGGGACCGCTTTGCCTCAGCAGCAGGGCCTGGCCGTAACTCAGCCGTGAGGCGTCGGCAACTTCCCAACCGGCCGGCAGCAGGTAGCTGAAACCGCCCGCCGCGTTGTCGATCCGGCCGGGCTCCGGCGCCGGAGCCGGCGCGGGTGCCGGCGGCGCGTTCGGGTCCGCGGGCGGCGGTGGCGGTGCGTTCGGGTCCACAGGCGGCGGTGGCGGCGCGTTCGGATCCACAGGCGGCGGCGGTGCCGCAGGGTCCGCCGGAGGCGGCGGTGCGTTCGGGTCCGCGGGCGGTGCAGCCGGGTCCGCGGGCGGTGCCGCCGGGGTCGACGCCGGCGCGGCAGGTACCACCGAATCCGACGGCGGTACGGGTGTGGGCGAGGCCGGAGCTGCCGGTGCCGCCGTGGTCGTAGCCGGCGGCACCGGATCGGCGTTGGCGGCGTGGGGCGGCAAAGCGATCGTGATGGCGGTGGCCCCGGCCAACGCGGACACGGCGAGCGTTGTCCACAGGCCCGGGCGTTGGGTCGGGTCTGGCTGCGTCATGGCGCAAAACCTACCGTGTTACGGCCGTGACGCACGTGTGGCCTGGTCCGTGTCGGCCTGGGCATTCGTCAGCGTCACGACGGCGCGCGCGCCGCCGCATGCACCAGTACCGCCTGGGCCTTGACGGTGAGCCAGACAATGTCACCGACACCCAGCCGCAGATCGGCCATCGCCTCGGTGCTGATATCGGCCGCCAGGCCGGGCGTGGCGTCGGACTGATCCTCGAGTCGGACCCGCACCACCGGGCCGGCGGCCTCAATGCCCACGATGGGTCCGCGGACGCTGTTGCGAGGGCTGCCGTGGGGCTGTTCGCGGAACACCGAGACGGCGGCGGGTGAGAACACCGCGACTGCCTCCTGGCCGGTCGCCAGGGGC
>CAMCWJ010000150.1 GCA_945882475.1 Bifidobacterium breve | reverse complement strand
GCATGGATGTAGGCGTCGACGTCGCCGCGCACGACGGCCATCGCCTTGGCGCCGGCCGAGCCGATCCGCAGGAACTCGATGTCTAGGCGATCGCGCAGCAGCCACAGCGCTGCCGGCGGGCGGCTGGAACTCGCGGTGATCCGGATCGGACCCGTCGAGGCCGGCGGCGGAGCGGTAACGGTGTCGCTGCGGTGGACCTCGCCGATGGCCGGCAGCGCTACGGCAGCATCGGTGATCGTCCCCTCGTCGGGTCCGGTGCGCTGCCACAACGCCACGTGCACCGCCCAGTCCACCCGACGCGGCAGCGAGTACTCCCAGGTGCCGTCGAGTGGGTCGACGATCCACACCCGGTCGGCGTTGAGGCGTTTGAGGTCGTCGTGCGCCTCCTCCGACAGCACCGCGTCACCGGGGCGCTCGGCGCTCAACCGCCGCAGCAGCAGAGCATTGGCGGCAACGTCACCGGCATCACCGAGTTCGTAGGGGAAATCGTGGCCGATCTCGTCGCGGACGGCCAGCAGCAACCGACCCGCCTCCTCGGCCAGTTCGGCGGCCAACTCGGCGTCGGTAAGGCTCACCCCGTCAGTATCGCCGACTCTGGTCGCGGTCTCCCCTACACCCCCCGGCGGGTTGCTGGGCCGGTAGATTGGGCCGCATGCGAATCGGAATCCGGGCGGCAACCCTCGCCGGGGCCGCACTCGCCCTGGCCGGCTGCGGTTCCACTCCGTCGTCGGCGGACCCCCTGATCGGCACCACCTGGCGGCTGATCAACATCGAGTCGATGACCACCGAGGCGCCCGGAACCACCATCGACGACCCGGCGAAGTACACGGTGTCGTTCGGCGACGACGGCAGGGCTGCCTTTCAGGTGGACTGCAACCGCGGCTCGGGCACCTTCGAGGCCGCCGCCGCTGCGGACGATTCCGGCAGCCTCACCTTCGGGCCGATCGCGCTGAGCAGGATGTTCTGCCCGCAACCATCCGCTGATGCCACCGTGACCGCGGCCCTGGGCAGGGTCCGCAGCTATCTGCTCTCCGATGGCCAACTACACCTGTCGATGGAGGTCGATAGCGGGATCATGCACTGGGATCCCGTTACCGGGTAACCGCCAGTCGGTTCCTAGGAGTATTTGATCTGCAGCGCGACCCCGACGATGGCCACCAGCCAGATACCGGTGACGAACAGCGTCAGGCGATCAAGGTTCTTCTCGACCACAGTCGACCCGGACAGGCTGGATTGCACGCCACCGCCGAACAGTGTCGATAGACCGCCGCCCTTGGCGCGGTGCAACAGCACCAGCAGAACCACCAGCAGACTGGTGACCACGAGCAGGATCTGCAGGGCAAAAAGCATGGTTTCGAGTTTACCGGGTACGGGCCGCAATCATGGCAGCGGCCCACCGGCAGCGATGGCAGAAAGCACCGCGAACTGCTCGCCGTCCAGCGATGCGCCGCCGACGAGTGCCCCGTCGACGTCGGGCTGGGCGACGATCTCGCCGATGTTCTTGGCGTTGACCGAGCCGCCGTAGAGCACCCGCACACCCTCGGCCACCGCGGCCGAGGCCAACTGCGCCAACTCGGCCCGGAGCGCAGCGCACACCTCCTGGGCGTCAGCCGGGCCGGCGACCCGGCCGGTGCCGATCGCCCACACCGGCTCGTAGGCGATCACCACGTCGGACAGCTGCTCGAGGCTCAGCCCGGCCAGCGATCCGCGCAGTTGCGCAAGGTTGTGCTCGACGTGCTCGCCGGCCTCGCGGACCTCGAGGGGCTCGCCGACGCAGACGATCGGCACCAGGCCGTTGCGGAAGGCGGCCGCCGCCTTGGCCGCCACCAGTGCGTCGTCCTCGTGGTGGTAGGCGCGCCGCTCGGAATGTCCGACGACGACGTGGGTGCAGCCGAGCTTGGCCAGGAAGGCGCCGCTGATCTCGCCGGTGTAGGCCCCCGAATCGTGCGGCGAGAGGTCCTGCGCGCCGTAGGTCAGCCGCAACCGGTCGCCATCGACGAGGGTCTGCACGCTGCGGAGGTCGGTGAACGGCGGGATCACGGTCACCTCGACCTTGTCGAAGTACTTGTCCGGCAGTGCGAAGGCGATCTTCTGGACCAGGGCGATGGCCTCGAAGTGGTTGAGGTTCATCTTCCAGTTTCCCGCGATCAGCGGCTTACGGGGCACAGGTCTCCTCGATCAGTTGTCGGCGTCGAGGACGTCGATCCCGGGCAGTGTCTTGCCCTCAAGGTATTCCAGCGATGCTCCACCCCCGGTGGAAATGTGCGAAAAACCCTCGTCGGGCAGGCCGAGTTGGCGGACCGCGGCCGCCGAATCCCCGCCGCCGACCACGCTGAAGGCGCCTTTGCCGGTGGCCGCGATGATCGCCTCGGCGACGCCCTTGGTGCCGGCCGCGAAGGCCGGGAACTCAAATACGCCCATCGGGCCGTTCCAGAAGATCGTGCGGGCGTTGGAGAGCAACGCGGTGAATCGCTTCACCGATCCGGGTCCGATGTCCAGGCCCATCTTGTCGGCCGGAATCTTATCGGCGGCAACGGTTTCAGCCGGCGAGTCGGCCGTGAACTGCTCAGCGACCACGATGTCGATCGGGAGGTGGATCACGTCGCCGTGTTCCTCCAACAGCCGCCGGCAGGTGTCGATCATCTCCTCCTGCAACAGCGATTTGCCCACCGGAACCCCTTGCGCGGCAAGGAAGGTGAAGCACATACCGCCGCCGATGATGACGCTGTCGGCCTTGCCTGCCAGGTTCTCGATCACTGCGAGCTTGTCGGAGACCTTCGAACCGCCCAGCACCACGGCGTAGGGCCGTTCGCCCGCGGTGTTGAGTTGGTGAAGCACCTTGACCTCGGCGCCCACCAGCGTGCCCGCGTAGCTCGGCAGCAGTTCGGCGACGTCGTAGACCGAGGCCTGCTTGCGGTGCACCACCCCGAATCCGTCGGAGACGAACACTCCGGGCGAGCCGTCCGGCGAGCTGACCAGGTCGGCCAAAGCGGTGGCCAGGGCCCGCCTCTCGGTGGCGTCCTTGCTGGTTTCCCGGGCGTCGAAGCGGATGTTCTCCAGCAGCAGGATGTCACCGTCGGTGAGGCCCTCGGCGCGGGCCAGGGCGTCGGTGCCGACCACGTCGGCGGCCAGTTGGACGTGCCGACCCAGCCGTTCCTCCAGGGCGGCGGCCACCGGCGCCAGCGACAGCGCCGGATCCGGCTTGCCCTCGGGTCGGCCCAGATGCGCGGTCACCACGACCCTCGCCCCCGCATCGGAGAGCGCCTTCAGGGTGGGCACCGACGCGTCGATGCGGCCCGGGTCGGTGATGGCACCGGGCCCGCCGTCGGAGTCGGCCAACGGGACGTTGAGGTCGCATCGGACCAGGACGCCCCGGCCGCGGACGCCCTGGGCCAGCAGGTCGGTCAGTGTCTTGACGGCCATCGCTTTACAGCGACTTGCCGACCAGCGCCACGAGGTCGACCAGCCGATTGGAGTAACCCCACTCGTTGTCGTACCAGGAGACCACCTTGGCCTGGTTGTCGATCACCTTGGTCAAGCCGGAGTCGAAGATCGAACTGTGCGGGTCGGTGACGATATCACTGGAGACGATCGGCGCGTCGTAGTACTTCAGGATGCCCTTGAGCTTGCCCTCGGCGGCGGCCTTCATCGCGGCGTTGATCTCCTCGACACTGGCGTGCTTGGCGAGTTCGACAGTCAGATCGGTGACCGACCCGGTCGGGATCGGAACCCGCAGCGCGTAGCCGTCGAGTTTGCCCTTGAGTTCAGGCAGCACCAGACCAATGGCCTTGGCGGCACCGGTCGAGGTGGGCACGATATTGATCGCCGCCGCGCGGGCCCGGCGCAAATCCTTGTGCGGGCCGTCCTGGAGGTTCTGGTCACCGGTGTAGGCGTGGATGGTGGTCATCAATCCGCGGACGATGCCGAACTCGTCGTTGATGACCTTGGCCATCGGGCCGAGGCAGTTCGTGGTGCACGAGGCGTTCGAGATCACCTTCTGGCTGCCGTCGTACTTGTCGTCGTTGACGCCCATCACGATGGTGATGTCCTCGTCGGAGGCCGGCGCGGAGATGATGACCTTCTTCACCCCGGACTGCAGATGGCCGTGCGCCTTGGCGTCGTTGAAGTGTCCGGTGGACTCCACCACCACGTCGACGTTGGCCTCGTTCCACGGCAGCGCAGCAGGGCCGTCCTTGATCGCGAACGCCTTGATCTTGTGCTTACCGATGTGGATGGTGTCGCCGTCCGCGGAGACCTCTTCCGGGAAGCGACCCAGGATGGAATCGAATTTCAGCAGATGCGCAAGAGCGGCGGTGTCGGTCAGATCGTTGACCGCCACGATCTCGATGCCCTTGGCCTTGCCCTCCGCCTGCTGCGCTGCCAGGGCACGGTAGAAGTTGCGTCCAATGCGGCCGAAACCATTGATGCCAACCCGGATAGTCACGTCTGTCTCCTCCAGTCGCTTCCAGTTACGAAGTCAGCCTAGTGGCGTGGCGACCCAGCCGGGCCGGGAACCCTGCGCATAGTTTCGGGCGCTACCGCGTACCGTTGCAGCATGGCATTGCCGCGCAATCTCGACCTGGATCTCGACAGGGTCCGCGAACGCCTCGGCAAGGGACTTTTCGCCATGGTCGCCGGCCCGGAAGGCCCGCAGAACCGCACCCGCATCCATTCCACGCCGGGCCCGCGCTGGTTCGCTGACGACCGGCCGATCCGCCGCGTGCACGCCGACGCCTCGATGTTCGTCGGCGGCCTGCGCGCGCTGCTGCTGCAATCCCTGCATCCGCTCGCGATGGCCGGGGTGGCCGAACACTCCGACTACAAGGGCGACCCGTGGGGCCGCCTGCAGCGGACCAGCACCTTCCTCGCGGTCACCACCTTCGGCACGGCCACCGACGCCCAGCGGGCGGTGGACCGCGTGCGGGGTATCCACCGGCGCGTGCATGGCACCGCGGCCGACGGGCGGAGCTACCGCGCCGACGACCCACATCTGCTGGAGTGGGTACACATCGCCGAGATCGACAGCTTCCTGACGGCCCACCAGCGTTACGGAGAGTCGCCGCTGGACCAGGCCGGCCGCGACGGCTACGTTGCCGACACCGCCCGGGTTGCCAGCGCCCTGGGAGTTCCGGACCCGCCGCGCACCGAAGCCGAACTCGCAGAACGGATTGCGGCGTACCGCAGCGAACTGCGGGGCACCGACTCCGCCCGCGAAGCGGCCCGGTTCCTCCTCGTGACTCCCCCGCTGCCGCTACTGGCGCGTGCCCCCTACGGCATGCTGGCGGCCAGCGCTGTCGCGATGCTGCCGGCCTGGGCCAGGCTCCCGCTGCGGTTGCCCTACCTGCCTCCGCTGGAGGCCACCGGGATCAGGTTCGGCGGTCGTGTGATGGTGGGCGGGATCCGCTGGGTGCTTTCGGCCGATCAGCCGGAAGGTATTGCCGCGCACTAGCTTTGTGCGGACTTCGTTCCCGGGCCGTAGGTCAGGCGTCCTCGAGCAGATCGGGTGTCACCGCGGATTCGGTGTCCGGGATCCCGGTCTGCTTGGCCTTGCGGTCGGCCATCGACAGCAGCCGCCGGATCCGGCCCGCCACGGCGTCCTTGGTCATCGGCGGCTCCGCCAGCCGGCCCAACTCTTCCAATGAGGCCTGGCGGTGCTCCACCCGCAGCCGGCCGGCGTTGGCCAGGTGCCCGGGCACCGAGTCGCCGAGGATCTCCAGGGCGCGCTCCACCCGGGCCGCAGCGGCCACCGCGGCCCGCGCCGACCGGCGCAGGTTGGCGTCGTCGAAATTCGCCAGCCGGTTGGCCGTGGCCCGCACCTCGCGGCGCATCCGGCGCTCCTCCCAGGTGAGCCGGGTGTCCTGGGCGCCCATCCGGGTCAGCAGCGCTCCGATGGCGTCACCGTCGCGCACCACCACCCGGTCGATGCCGCGAACCTCGCGGGCCTTGGCGCTGACCCCGAGTCGCCGAGCGGCGCCGACGAGGGCAAGTGCGGCCTCGGGCCCGGGACAACTGACCTCCAGCGCAGAGGAGCGGCCCGGTTCGGTCAGCGAACCGTGCGCCAGGAAGGCACCCCGCCAGGCCGCCTCGGCGTCGGCCATGCTGCCGCCGACCACCTGTGCCGGCAGCCCCCGCACCGGCCGGCCGCGCATATCGAGCAGTCCGGTCTGGCGCGCCAGCGCCTCGCCGTCCTTGGCCACCCGGACCACATAGCGGGTGCTCTTGCGGATACCCCCGGCCGACAGCACGTGGACGACAGCGTTGTAGCCGTAGAGGTCGTGGATGTCCTTACGAAGTCGCCGCGCGACGCTGCCCAGATCGACCTCGGCCTCAACCACCACCCGGCCCGCCACGATCTGCAGACCGCCGGCGAAACGCAGCAGCGCGGCGACCTCAGCCCGGCGCGCGCTCACCGAGTTGATCACCAGGCGACTCAGTTCGTCCTTCACCTCGGCCGTCATCGCCACGGGTCGTCACCTCTCGGTCCTTCTCCAACCGGTCCCCGCACCGGCCGGTGCGCCTGCTGGGCCGACGCCGGCGCGGCAATCGGGACCTTGGCCGTCGGTGCCTGCTCCCGTGAGCACACCGCGTCCAGGGCCTCGGCAAGCCTCGCCGGGTCATGTAAAGGTGTACCAGGTCGGGCAACGTCAGCAAATCGCACGGCGGCTTCGAACAGTGCCGCCGTACGGCGCAACTGGTCGCGTTCCCGCTCCGACGGCACCCGGGCGGCGTCGACGATGATGTCGTCGACGGTGAAACCTGGCGCGTGCTGCGCCAGCACGTGCAGGTGGCGCTCTGCCGAAAAGCCTGCTGTCTCACCGGGTTCGGCGGCGAGATTCAATACCATCGCCCGCCGGGCCGACGTCGAGTTCAGGGCCGCCGCCAGTCCCGGCACCAAGACATGCGGGATCACACTGGTGAACCATGACCCCGGGCCCAGCACCACAAGATCCGCTGCCAGTACCGCGTCGACGGCCTGCCGGGTGGCCGGCGGATTGCCCGGCGCCAACCGCACCCGGCGGACCTTGCCCGGCGTGGTGGCGATCGCGACCTGGCCGCGAATGACCCGACTCATCCGCGGATCACTCTCCAGGCCGGCCACATCGGCCTCGATCTGCAGGGCGATCGGGCACATGGGCAGCACCCGACCCTTGACGCCGAGGATCCGGCCGAGTTCGTCGAGTGCGGCCACCGGGTCGGCGAGCACTTCGTGGAGTCCGGCAAGCAGTAGGTTGCCGATCGGATGTCCGGCCAG
>CAMCWJ010000149.1 GCA_945882475.1 Bifidobacterium breve | reverse complement strand
TCGAGGCCGTCGAGGGTCGCCATGTCGGCCTCGGTGAGTTCGAAGTCGAACACCGCCAGGTTCTCGGCGATGCTCGCCGGGTCTGCGGTGCGGGGGGTCACCACGTTGCCGAGTTGGATGCTCCACCGGATCAGCACCTGTGCGGCGGACCTGCCGTGGGCCGCAGCGACGGTGGCGATCACCGGATGGTCGAGCAGTGCGCCGTCCCCGAGGGGGCCGTAGGCGCCGGTGACGATCGAATGTTCGGCGTGGATCGCCCGCAACTCGGCCTGGTTGAGCAGCGGATGCAGTTCGACCTGGTTGATCGCCGGTGCGACGTAGGTCAGGTCGATGAGGTCGGTGAGGGTCTCCGACCCGAAGTTGCTGACGCCGATCGACTTGGTGTTGCCGTCATCGCGGGCCTTCATCGCCCCGGCCCAGGCGTCGATGTACCTGCCCTGTTCGGCCGGCCAATCCAGTAGGTACACGTCGACGTAGTCCAGGCCCAACCGGGCGAGGCTGGCTCGGCAGCCGTCCTGTGCGCCCTGGAAGCCCTGGTCCTCGGCGGCCAGCCTGGTGATGATGCGCAGTTCGTCGCGGGGGACGCCGGATCCGGCGATCGCGCGCCCGACGGCTTCCTCGTTGCCGTCGACGGCGGCGGTGTCGATGAGGCGGTAGCCGGCCAACAGGGCCGCACTCACCGCAGCCTCGGCCTGCGCCGGGTCCAACCCGATGACTCGCAGACCCAGCACCGGAAGGGCGAGGCCGTCGGCGAGCGTGACGGTCGGAATCTCAGCCCTCGGCGTCATGTCACCTCACTGTCGAGGGGTCCCGGTGGATCGGGCCGCCTTCGGCTGCTGATAGTACCCACGGCCGTCCGGTTATCCCGGCAACCGCGACGGGTCGGTCACGTAAGCTGCGGCCAGAATCGGGTGCGCACCGAGTGAGGGAGGCAACCATGGCGGCCAAGGAAACGGCCAGGGGTACGGCCAAGGAGACGGCCAAGGAGAAGGCCCTGGCGGTGGGGAACCGGTTGGGCGTCAAGCTGATTCCGCGGCTGCCCGACGGGGTCAAACGCCTGGCCTCCGGCGGTCGGGCGCTGACCATCGACGGCAACACCCTGGACCCGGCGCTGCAGATGATGCTCGCCGCGCAACGGGCCGGCGGACTCGACGGGCTGGTGGTCAACGACGATCCGGTGGCCACCCGAGCCAACAGCGCCGAGTTGACGCGCAGCCTCGACGAACCCGACGTGCACGTGGCCGGGACCCGGTCATGGTCGATCCCCGGCCCGATCGGCTCCATCGCGGCGCGGCAGTACCTGCCGCCGGCCGGCGACACCCCACCTGCGTTGCTGGTCTTCTATCACGGCGGCGGATTCGTCTTCGGCGACCTCGAATCCCATGACGCGGCCTGCCGGCTGATCTGCCGCGACGCCGGGGTGAGCGTGCTCGCCATCGACTACCGCATGGCTCCCGAGCACCCGGCGCCGGCAGCGGTCAACGACGCCTACGCGGCCTACATCTGGGCCCGCACCCACGCCGACGGCCTCGGGGTGGACCCACGCCGGGTGGCGGTCGGCGGGGACAGCGCGGGTGGATGCCTGGCCGCGGTGGTCACCCGCCTGGCCCGCGACGCCGGCGAGCCAATGCCGTCGGTGCAGTGGCTCATCTATCCGGTCACCGATATGCGCGGAAAGACGCCGTCGCGCACGTTGTTCGGCGAGGGACTGCTGCTGACCAAGCACGATATGGACTGGTTCCAGGCCCTCTACCTCAAGGACTCCGGCCTGGACGTCACCGACCCACTGGTCTCGCCCGGGCTGGCCGAGGACCTCACCGGCCTCTCACCGGCACTGGTGGTCACCGCGGGCTTCGACCCGTTGCGCGACGAGGGCGACCAGTACGCGGCCCGACTGCGGGCGGCCGGGGTACCGGTGGATCACCGCAAGATGAACGCGATGACCCATGCCTTCCTCAACCTCAACGCGCTCGGCGGTGGGGTGAGCCGGGCGAACACCGAGATGATCTCGGCGCTGCGGGCCCATCTGTCCCGATCCTGACCCGGGCCGCACCGGGTTCGCCGGTACTCTTTCGCCGGTACTCTGTAGGACACGCCCACACCACGTCATCGACAGCAAGGACCAGCGACACCGTGGCCACCAATAAGAAAAGCTCGCCCCGCTACGACCTCAAGGCCCAGGACCGCAAGCGCGACCTGGCCGTCCGGCTGGGGCTGACCGCGCTCGTGGTGCTCTTCGCCGTGGGTCTGGTGTTCTACATCGTCCAGGGCAAGGACGATAAACCCAGCGCGGAAGCGCAGGCGGTACGGATCACCTCCGGCGCGCTTATCAAGAAGGACGGCACCGACGAACCCAAGGCCGTGTTGTCGATCTACGAAGACTTCCAGTGCCCGCACTGCCGGGACTTCCAGAAGACCTTCGGGCCGACGCTGGACAAGATCGTCCAGTCCGGCGCCGCGGCCGTCGACTACTACTCGGTGGCGATCCTGAGTTCGGGCAACAAGGGCTACTCGGGTCGGGCCGCCAACGCCGCCTACTGCGTGGGGGACGAGAACAAGGATGCCTTCGTTCGGTTCCACTCGGCGCTGTTCGCTCAGCAGCCGCTGGAGGGTTCGGGCACCGGGCCCGACAACGCGGCTCTGATCGAAACCGCGCGCCAGGCCGGCGTCGGCGGCGAGGTCGCGGACTGCATCAAGAAGGACAGGTACGGCGACATGGTGAAGGGTCTCGCGGCGAAAACGAAAATCACCGCCACGCCGACGATCCGCCTCAACGGCCAGGACATCAGCCCCGCCACACCTGAGGAACTGATCTCCAAGGTCCGCGCCATCGTGGGCCCACTGCCCGCGTTGACGCCGACTCCGGCAGGTTCGGCGGCACCCGCGGCACCGCAGGCGCCGTGACCGTCAGCGCCCCCGCGCCGGTTCAGCCCGGTCCGGCCGAACCCGCCGCCCGCCGTCCTGGCGTCGCGGTGCGGCCTGCCAGCGCGTGGTGGGTGCTGATCTCCGGCGTGATCGGGCTGATGGCGGCGGGCACGCTGCTGATCGAAAAGATCTCGATGCTCACCAACCCGGCCTACGTGCCGACCTGCAGCATCAACCCGGTGCTGTCCTGCGGGTCGGTGATGGTCACCCCGCAGGCCGCCATTTTCGGGCCGCCGAACCCGCTGTTCGGAGTGATCGCGTTCACCCTGGTGGTGGTGACCGGGGTGCTGGCGGTCGCCGGTGTGCGACTGCCGCGCTGGTATTGGGTGGGCCTGATGATCGGGACTGCTGCGGGCGTGGTGTTCGTGCACTGGTTGATCTTCGAAAGCCTCTACCGCATCGGCGCGCTCTGCCCGTACTGCATGGTGGTGTGGTCGGTGACGGTGCCTCTGCTGGTCGTGGTGGCCTCGATTGCGTTGCGTCCGTTGGCCGGTAATCCGATCGCGGCCACGCTGTACAACTGGCGCTGGTCGCTGGTCACGTTCTGGTTCACCGCGGTGCTGCTGATGATCCTGGTCCGGTTCTGGGACTACTGGTCCACCCTGATCTAGGTGCGCAGCTGACCCGAATCATCGCCGGTGCCGCCGGCGGCCGTCGACTGGCGGTGCCGCCGCGGGGCACCCGGCCGACCACCGACCGGGTGCGTGAGGCGTTGTTCAACGTGTTGGCGGCCCGACTCGATTTCACCGGATTGCGGGTACTGGATCTCTACGCCGGTTCGGGTGCGCTGGGTTTGGAGGCGCTGTCGCGGGGCGCGGCCTCGGTGCAGTTCGTCGAGACGGACCGTCGCGCGGTGGAGGTGATCACCGCCAACATCGGGACCGTCGGTCTGCCCGGCGCGGAGGTGCGCCGCGGGCAGGTGGCCGCGGTCCTGGGCGCCGGCAGCGATCGCCCGGTGGACCTGGTGCTCGCCGATCCGCCCTATGAGATAGCCGACGCCGAGGTGGACCAGATGCTGGGCCTGCTCGGTGATCGGGACTGGGTCGGGCCGGGCAGCGTCGTAGTGGTGGAGCGGGGCGCCTCGGCGGCCGAGCCGAACTGGCCGTCGGGCTGGACCGGTTGGCCGCCGCGGCGCTACGGCGACACCCGCCTGGTGGCCGCCGAAGTGGACGCCGGCACCGGCACCGGTGCCTGCTAGCGTCATCGCCCATGAGCGGTGCGGTATGCCCGGGCTCGTTCGATCCGGTGACACTCGGGCACATCGATGTCTTTGAACGTGCGGCCGCGCAGTTCGACGAGGTCGTTGTCGCGGTGTTGTTCAATCCCAACAAGTCCGGATTGTTCGGCGTTGACGAGCGCATCGCGATGATCGACGAGGCCACCACGCACCTGCCCAACCTGCGCGCCGAGGCGGGCCAGGGCCTGGTCGTCGACTTCGTCCGGGCGCGCGGGCTGACCGCGATCGTCAAGGGCCTGCGCACCGGCACCGACTTCGAGTACGAGGTGCAGATGGCCCAGATGAACAAGCACATCGCCGGCGTCGACACCTTCTTCGTCGCGACCAACCCGCAATACGCGTTCGTCTCCTCGTCGCTGGCCAAAGAGGTGGCCGGGCTCGGCGGGGATGTGTCGGCGCTGCTGCCCGAGTCGGTGAACCGGCGGATGCGGGCCAGGCTCGACGGTCGCTGACCGTTCGGGTTTCCGGTCCGGCCCCCGAGTTCGGGTTCTCCAGAGTTTCTCGGGCGACACACCGGGCCGCCAGCACAGTCACAGGCGTCACACCAGGCACACTGGTCACTACCAACTAACGCCTGGAGGGCGCCATGTATCGAGTTTTTGAAGCGCTCGACGAGTTGAGCGCAATCGTGGAAGAGGCCCGCGGTGTGCCGATGACGGCCGGCTGCGTGGTTCCTCGCGGCGACGTCCTCGAGTTGCTCGACGACATCAAGGATGCGATTCCTGGCGAACTCGACGACGCCCAGGACGTGCTGGACACCCGCGACGCGCTGGTGCAGGAGGCCAAAGAGCATCTCGAGTCCACCGTGAGCAACGCCAATGCCGAGGCCGACTCCGTCCTCAGTCACGCCCGCGCGGAGTCCGATCGGATGCTGGCCGACGCGAAGTCCCAGGCCGATCGCATGGTCGCCGAGGCCCGCGGACACAGCGAGCAGATGGTGGGTGAGGCCCGCGAAGAAGCCTCCCGGCTGGCCAACACGGCCAAACGCGACTACGAGGCGGCGACCAGTCGGGCCAAGGCCGAAGCCGATCGCCTGGTCGAGAGCGGCAACATCTCCTACGAGAAGGCCGTCCAGGAGGGGATCAAGGAGCAGCAGCGCCTGGTCTCCCAGACCGAGGTGGTCCAGTCCGCTATTGCCGAGTCGACCCGGTTGATCGACACCGCCCACGCCGAGGCCGACCGCCTGCGCGGGGAGTGCGACGTCTACGTCGACAACAAGCTCGCCCAGTTCGAGGATTACCTCAACGGCACCCTGCGGTCGGTGAGTCGCGGTCGGCATCAGTTGCGCACCGCCGCGGGCACCCACGACTACGTGCAGCACTAGTCCGCTTAAGCGGCCCGTCGCCGGGCCCCCCAGGGCCGCCTAAGCGGCCCGTCGCCGGGCCGTAGGATCGCACCATGGCGACGCACCGGTCCGCGACCCCGCACCCCGACCGGCGTTCGCCGCTGGTGTTCGATGTATCCCGGCTCGGCCGGCGTCCCGGCACGATGATGACGCTCGCGCAGACTGTGCCGAGTCCGTCGCGAATCGGCTTGGAGCTCAGCGCAATTGAGCCCGGTGCCAACCTTGACCTTGATCTGCGGTTCGAGTCGGTGTCGGAGGGTGTGCTGGTGTCCGGCACCGTCTCCGCGCCCACCCGGGCCGAGTGCTCGAGGTGCTTGGAACCGGTCACCGGCGATGTCGAGATCGAACTGACCGAGTTGTTCGCGTTTCCCGACAGCCTCACCGAGTCAACCAGCGAGGAGGACGAGGTGGGCCACGTCATCGACCAGACCGTCGACCTCGAGCAGCCGATCATCGACGCCGTGGGGCTTGCCCTGCCGTTCACGCCGGTGTGCGCGCCGGATTGTCCCGGGTTGTGCCCAAAGTGCGGGGTGCCGTTAGCCACCGCCGAACCCGATCACCAGCATGATCAGATCGACCCGCGCTGGGCCAAGCTCGCCGAGATGGTGGCCACCGACGGGGATGGAGGCTCCGCGAAGCCGGGGAACCCGACCCCGTGACGCCGTCGCGGGAGGATCTGCTGGGCGCTCTTGGTATCGAGTTGCCCGACGACCTGCTGACGTTGGCGCTCACCCATCGCAGCTACGCCTACGAGAACGGCGGTCTGCCGACCAACGAACGACTGGAGTTGCTCGGCGACGCCGTGCTGGGTCTGGTGATCGTCGAGGAACTTTTTCGCCGCCACCCCGACAACTCCGAGGGCGATCTGGCCAAACTGCGCAACAGCATCGTCAACAGCCATGCCCTCGCCGGGGTCGCCCGCGGACTGACCGACGGTGGACTGGGCGACTATCTGCTGCTGGGCCGGGGTGAGGTCAACACCGGTGGAGCCGCCAAGTCCAGCATCCTGGCCGACACCGTGGAGTCCCTGATCGGCGCGGTCTATCTGCAGCACGGACTCGAGGGCGCGCGCGGACTGGTGCTGCGACTGTTCGCCGAACGCCTCGACACCGCGCCGACACTGGGAGCCGCGCTGGAGTGGAAGTCCAGTCTCCAGGAACTGACCTCGGCCCGCGGGTTGGGCGTGCCCCGCTACGAGGTGAGTTCCGAGGGCCCCGATCACGACCGGCGGTTCAGCGCGTCGGTCTATGTCAGCGGCGAGGTGTACGGCCGCGGCTCTGGCCGGTCGAAGAAGGCCGCCGAGACCGACGCGGCCGCGCAGGCCTGGACGGCGCTGGACTCCGAACCGGATGCCTGAGCTTCCCGAGGTTGAAGTGGTGCGGCGCGGGCTTGCCGAGCACATCGCCGGCAAGACCATCACCGCGGTTCGGGTGCACCATCCGCGCGCGGTGCGCCGCCACGGGGCCGGCGCCGCCGACCTGAGCGCGCGGCTGACCGGTGCCCGGATCGCCGGGACCGACCGTCGCGGCAAATACCTGTGGCTCAGCCTGGAGAACGACGGCATAACCGATACCGCGCTGGTCGTGCATCTGGGAATGAGCGGCCAAATGCTGCTGGGGTCGCTCGAACGTCGCGAGCACCTGCGGATCGCGGCGATGCTCGATGATGGGACCGAGTTGAGTTTCGTCGACCAGCGGACCTTCGGCGGATGGCAGCTCGCCGATCTGGTCACCATCGACGGCAGTCGCGTGCCCGAGCCGGTGGCGCA
>CAMCWJ010000148.1 GCA_945882475.1 Bifidobacterium breve | reverse complement strand
CGCGGTCAACGCCTGGGCGGCGATCATGCGGCCACCGGGCTGGACCCCGGAGAAGACCGAACGCCTGCGCGGGATGGTCACGCAGGACTATCCGCAGTAGCCCGGCACAACTGCGGGCTGGCCAGCGCCAGCGCCTGATAGCCGCCGATCACGTCGGTGGCACGGTGCAGTCCAAGGTCCTGCAACGCGGCGGCTGCCAGGCTGGAGGTATAGCCCTGTCATGGCAGAACTCCGGGCAGCAGGGATTGGTCGGGTGCGAATCAGACCCGACAACACTCCTTGGACCCGGGGCGTGCCATGGCGTGAGTGTTGCATAGATTGACCCCCATGCTCAGCCACCCAAAGCACGCTCTCCTTGTCGCCGCGGTGTTCGCCGGGTCCGCCGCAGTCACCCTCGTGGGCTGTTCATCGGGCGGCGCCGACCAGGCCGCCACCCGCGCCCCGGCGTCGCCGGCCCAACAGCCGCCCGATGCCCAACAGCCGCCCGATGCCCGGTCGGACGATGCCCAGTCGAACCAGCCAATCGGACTCTCCCCGGGCGGGGTGACGACCAGGATCGACGTCCCGGCACAGTCCACCGAGGAGCAATACGCGCAGGCCTGCCTCACTGCGAAGGAGTGGATGGAGGCTCAGGGAGGCGATCCGGACGAACTGCTGGAGCCCTATCTGAAGGATGTCCAGGGGTCCACGGCCAGCGGCCGCGCGACATTCGGCAAGACCTGGACCGAACTCAGCGTGGCCCAACAGGCCGGTGTCATCATCGCGGTGCGAGCCGCGGCCGACGGAGGTTGCTGACCTGGCCCGCTGATGCCACGCCGGACTTCAAATCACGCGGAAGCAAATCACGCAGGGGCAAATCACGCGGGGCAAACCGCCGGGGCAATCACCGGACCAGAATGGAGCCATGGCAAAACGAGTCGCACTGGCACTCGGCAGCGGCGGTGCACGGGGATACGCCCACATCGGCGTGATCAACGAACTGCGCTCCCGCGGCTATGAGGTGGTCGGTATCACCGGGTCCTCGATGGGGGCACTGGTCGGCGGTGTGTATGCCGCGGGCTCGCTCGACGAGTTCACCGAGTGGGCGCAGACCCTCACTCAACGGGCGATGCTGCGACTGCTTGACCCGTCGATATCGGCCGCGGGCGTACTGCGAGCCGGGAAGATCCTCGACGCGGTCCGAGACATGCTCGGCGACGCCACCATCGAGAGTCTGCCGATCCCCTATACCGCGGTGGCGACCGACCTCATCGCCGGAAAGTCGGTGTGGCTGCAGCACGGTCCGGTCGACGCCGCGATCCGGGCCTCCATCGCGATTCCGGGAATCGTCGCACCGCACGTCCTCGACGGCCGGTTGCTTGCTGACGGCGGCATCCTCGACCCACTCCCCATGGCGCCGATCGCCGCCGTCAACTCCGACCTCACCATCGCGGTCAGCCTGTCAGGGACCGATACCGACCTACGCGCCGAAGACGCATCCGGCTTGGAGGCGACGGCCCCCCGGGAACGACTTAACCGGCTGCTGCGCAGTACCTCTGCATTGTTGGAGACCCCGACTGCGCGATCGGTACTCAGCCGATTCGGTACCGCCGAGACCGCCTCTGCAGCTGAGGATTACGACGTCGAAGGGTTCGAGGCCGACGATGCGCCGATGCCGAAGCTGGGAAGCTTCGCGGTAATGAACCGGACCATCGAGATCGCTCAGGCAGCGCTTGCTCGCCACCAGTTGGCCGCCTACCCGCCGGATCTGCTCATCGAGGTTCCCCGGACGACGTGCCGGAGTCTGGATTTCCACCGCGCCAACGAGGTGATCGCCGTGGGTCGTGACCTCGCCGCGCGCGCTCTGGACCACTTCGGCGACGACACCGCCGATGAGCCGGACGAATAACGCAGTCGCTCAGCGGTTTCCGGCGTAGGCCCGAGCGACCCGGGTGACGAACTGATAGACGCCTTCTTCTTCGGGCGCCAACGGTCCCGGGTGGGCATGCGGTGAGCTCAGTCCGCGCTGCACCGACTCGCAGGCCGCCCAGTCCTGCCGGTTGGTGAGATCCCAGAAATCCACCGCGTAGGACGGATCGAAGTCGGGCCGTTCAGCCGCATCCTTCGGGAACGCCCACGTGCATTCCACATGGGTGCGGTCCGCGGCCAGCGGGGTCATCCGGTGGGTCATCACATAGTCGGGGTGCAGGCTCACCAGCAGGTTGGGGAACCCGACCAGATACATCACGGTGCGCAGTTCCTGTTCGGACAGACCCTTGATGGCCACGCCGCCGCTGCGTCCGGAGAGCGACATCGTCTCGGCCTCGTCGATCAGGTACATCGAGCCGCCCATCCAGTCGCCGGGCAACTCGACGTTGTCCCCACTTGTCGGCGGGCTGATCCTCGACAGTTCGGGGTGGATCGTCGAACAGTGATAACACTCCTGGTAGTTCTCGGCGATGACCTTCCAGTTCGTGGCGAGTTCGTAGGAGTGCCGAGCGACGATGGTGAGATCCTCCGGCCGGTAGGGGCTGATGATCTCCTCGGTGCCGGCGACATGCTCGGCGAAGTCGGTGGCTTCCCCGCTGGGATCGACGAAAAGCCAGCCATGCCAGTCGACGAGCCGAAGTTCGGTCAGGCCGAACTGTGCGTTGTCGAGGTCTTCGAATCCGGGGGCATTGCGCAGTTCGCCGTTGAGCTTGAACGACCACGAGTGGTACGGACAGACCACGCCGCGCCGTTTGGTGGTGGCGCCACAGGCCAACAGCTCATGCCCACGGTGCCGGCAGACGTTAGCGAACGCCCGCACGAATCCGTCCTCGTCGCGGACGAGCAGGATGGCGTTCGCGCCGGAACCGACCGCCCGCTGCGCCCCGACACCGTCGAGGTCGGAGGCGTTGCCGACGCAGTGCCAACCGGAGAATATGTTGCGTTGCTCCCACTCGAACACCGCCGGATCCACGTAGGCCTCGCGCGGAAGCATGCGGGACGAGCCGAACGGCGCCAGCGACGCGGCGAGTCCGTCGGCGGGTACGGGGGCATTCTCAGACTGTTTGAACACCCGTTCAGATTAGTACCCGGCGGGGTTTAGGTCCAGCCATCTGGGCTCACGCCTCACCGGCAAATGCGGCGATGCCGCCGGCGGAGGTGTTGTCGCCGCGGGTCATGCGGCGATAGATGAGGTAGCCCACGGTGATCGCCAGCAGTGCGGCCACCAGCAGCAGGGTGGCCAGCGCATTGAGTGCGGGCGTCGGCGCCGTCCGTGCACTGTTGTAGATCTTCACTGATACCGGTTCGCTGGCGGAGGTGCCGGACAGGTAGCGCACCAGGACGAAGTCGTCGATCACATCGGCGAACACCAGGACCGTGCTGGCGAAGATCGCCGGCAGCAGCATCGGCAGCGTCACCCTGCGCAGTGCGGCGATCGGCGATGCCCCGAGATCCTGTGCGGCTTCCTCGTATTGGTGGCCAATGGTGGCCAACCGCGCCCGGACCAGCACGGCCGGATAGGCGATCTGGAAGGTCACCAACCCGAGCACCTGCGCACCGGTGCCGAGCCCGATCGGCAGCGGCAACGTGGTGACCACGAAAAGCAGTGACACCGCGAGCAGCACCTCGGGAAGCACGAAAGACACCAGCATCAGCAGGTTGGCCCCGGCTGGAAGCCGGCCTCGCCAGCGGTCGATGCCGATCGCGAACAGCACTCCGAGGGGAACCGTGATCAACGTCGCGATCACGCCCAGCTTCAAGGTCTGCAACAACGCGGTGTGCAACGCGGCGTCGTGCCACACCGACTTGACCGGGTCGCCGAAGTACCAGCGCGTCGAGAAGCCCTGCCACACCGTCCGCGATCGGCCGTCGTTGAACGAGAAGAGCACCGCGATCAGGACCGGAGTCAGCGACCACGCCAAGTAGGCCAGCGTGACGCCGACGAGAATCCGCGGCGGCCGCCACGGGTCGTTCCACCACGCGACCGGGCCTCTCATGACACCGTGTCCCCTCGGGAGGTCACCCGCACGTAGTAGAACATCGGCACCACCGCGACGATCAGGACCAGCATCACCAGCGCACCGGCCTGGCCGGTCTGCCCCGGCGACTGCACGCTGTCGTTGATCAGGTTGCCCACCATCGCGGTCTTCGGCGAGGCCGAGAGCATGTCGGAGGTGAAGTAGTCACCGAGCATCGGCAGACAGGTCAGCAGCACCGCAGCCACGATCGTCGGGCGGCACATCGGCAGGGTGACACGCCAGAACGACGCGAACCGGCTGGCGCCAAGATCACGGGCGGCCTCCAGGGTGGACTGCGGCAGCCGGTCCAGCCCGGCGTACAGCGGCAGGATCATGTACGCCACATAGCCGTAGACGAGGCCGAGCACAACGACCACCGGCTGGCCGGTCAGCCAGTGCACCCGGACATCGAAGACCCCGCCCAGGCTGAACAGCCGGTTGACCAGTCCGTCGTCCTGCAGCAGGTTCACCCAGGCCAGCATGCGCATCATGTAGCTGATCCAGAACGGGGCGATCAGCAGCGCCAGCAGCAGACCCTTCCACCTGCCGGACAACCGGGCGGTGTAATAGGCGACCGGGAATGCGATCAGCACGCACAGCGCACCGGCGGTTAGGACGTAGAGGCCGGTGCGCAGCAGTGCCGGGCCGAACACGCCGTCGGCGCCGAAGATCCGTTCCAGGACATAGTTGAACTGAGAAGGGTTCCACTGCAGCGGATTCCAGACCGGGACGGCGGTGCGGAAGATCGGGTCGGTGCGGCCGAAGACGATGGCGAGCACCACATAGAGCGGACCGAGGAAGAACAGCAGTAGCCATAGGAGTCCCGGTGCGGCCAGGGCCGGCCAGAGCGCACTGGTTCGTGTTCGCTTGGACCGGGCCTTCGTCTGAGGCTCCGGATCTGCAACCTCGGTCAGCGTCACCGGGGTCAGGATCCCCCAGCCTTGAAGGCACGCCAGACGTTGTGCCACGCCGCGTCATTGGCCGGCTCGAGTTCCAGGATCCGGAAGCCGACATCGAAGAATTCCGGCCGCACGATCGCGGTCTTGATGTTCTCCGCCACGAAGCCGTCCGCCACTAGGGAGTCCGGGTTCATCGACACCTGCGGCGGTTGGTAACCGATCTGCTTGAAGTTCTGCTTGGCCGATTCGGTGTCCAGCATGTGGTTGATGAACAAATGGGACAGCACCGGGTTCTTACTGCCGCGCAGCACCACCATCAAATCGTTGTCCACCAACCCCTTGCCGTCCGCGGGGAACCAGTACCGCAACACTTCGGCGGTCGTGCCCTCGGGCAGATAGTTCTGGGCGTTGATGATGTCGCCCGACCACATCTGCGCAAGCCCGATCTGACCGGTGGGAATGTCGGTGTACATGCTGATCGTCACCTTCGGCGAGGTGGCATCCACCAGTGCGGTCAGTTGCTCGCCGACCTGCTTGAGGTCGTCGGCCGAGGAGGTGTTGACATCGGTGATGCCGAGCTTGAGCAGCACCATCGACATCGCGGTGTGCCAGTCGTCGATCACGGCGGTCTTGTTCTTGTATGCCGGATCCCACAGCGCCTCATAGGGATTCTTGAGCGCACCGATATCGGCGGGCACGGCGGTGTTGTTCCAGCCGATACCCGTCGTGTACACCGTGTAGGGCGTGGAGTAGCGCCACTGCTTGTCGTACCAGGGGTCGGTGAACACCGGCCAGACGTTGTTGATGTTGGGGATGTAGCTGTGGTTCAGAGGCTGCAGCAATGATCCGTTGATCAGCTTCCCGATCTGGTCGTAGCTGGGGAAGAAGACGTCGTAGTCGACGCTGCCCGCCCGGATCTTGGTGATCGCCTCGTCGGTGTCGTTAAACGTCGAGACCGCGACGGTGGTGTTGTACTTCTCTTCGAACGACTTAATGGCATCCGGCGACACGTAGTCGGCGTAGCTGTACAACTGCAGCGTCGCGGTCTTCTCCGGGGCGAGACCGTCGGCGATCGCCTTGTTGTCGGCCGCGATGTCCCAGGTGACCGGGCTACTCGGCGAGGCGATCTTCAGACTAGGGGCCGACGCCGTCTGATCGCCCTTGGCGCAGGCGTCCAGAAGCAGAATCAGGGCTGGCGTTCCGCCCGCCAGCAGCGCAGCACGCTGCAGGAACTGCCGGCGATTGGGCCTGGGCGGTTGAGAAACTGGCATGGCGGCCTCCGGAGTGACTCGGTTGATCGGTACCAGGACTTTCGCATACTTCGCGGGCCGACGCCCGGCGTTGCGGTCATCTGGCGTTTCCGATCTTGTCGCCGGGGCGCCCTGGGTTGAGACTGAACGCGCGGTTTTTCTGCCGCCGTGGGGCAAGATCGAGCAATGGTTGCTGTCCGTTCAACACGACGACGCCGATGTGGATCGTTTCGCCGCGAACTTCGCGCGGCTGGCCAACGCCGTCGCGATCTGACCGCTGACCGGGGGGTCCGGTGAGCGGCGGAGCGATACGGCTGGAGAAGCTGGCCAAGGCATACGACGGGGTGGCGGCCGTCACCGGTATCGACCTCGATATCCCGGCGGGGCAGTTCTACTCGCTGCTCGGCGCGTCGGGATGCGGCAAGACCACCACGCTGCGGATGATCGCCGGATTCGAGAAACCCGACTCGGGGCGTATCGAACTCGACGGACGCGACGTGGTCTCCGATCCCCCGCACAAGCGTCCGGTCAACACCGTCTTCCAGTCCTACGCGCTGTTCCCGTTCATGAGCGTGTGGGACAACGTCGCGTTCGGCTTGCGCTATCAGAAAGTCAACAAGGCGGAGATGTCCACCCGGATCGGTGCGGCACTGGAACTGGTTCAGATGAACGAGTTCGCCAAACGCAAACCCACCCAGCTTTCCGGCGGCCAGCAGCAGCGCGTCGCGCTGGCTCGCGCTTTGGTCCTGCGGCCCAGGGTGCTGCTACTTGACGAGCCGCTCGGTGCACTCGATGCCAAGCTGCGCAAGCAACTACAGCTGGAACTGCGCGCGGTGCAGCGCGAGGTGGGAATCACCTTCGTCTACGTGACCCACGACCAGGAAGAGGCGCTCACCATGAGCGACCAGATCGCCGTACTGGCCCACGGTCGGGTTGAGCAGGTCGGACCGCCACAGCAGATCTACACCGCGCCGGCAACGACGTATGTGGCCGGATTCCTGGGCGCGGCAAACATTTTCGATGCCGAAGTTCTCGAGGCCTCCGGCGGTACCGCGGTGTGCTCGGCGATGTCGGTGCGGCTGCGCGCCGCGGTGGACGAGGGATGGACACCGGGCCCGGCCGCCATCGTGATCAGGCCGGAGCGCGT
>CAMCWJ010000147.1 GCA_945882475.1 Bifidobacterium breve | reverse complement strand
TCCTCAGCCAATTCGACCACTCTGGCCTCAAGCTCGCGGATCCGGCGGGGGGTGAAGCCCTTCGACACCAGCGTCCGCAGCCGCAGGTGCGCCGGGTCGTCCATTGCGAGAAACGACATGGTGCGGTACGCCTCGGGATTGCGTGAGATGGGATCCAACGACACCCCAAGCTTGTTCGATAGTTCGATGCTGTTGCGAAACCCCTTGTGTACGTCGGCATGCCGGGTCAGTGCCCAGAAATTCAGCTCGTCGTTGCGATACAGCGGGGCCTCATCACGCAGCCGCCGGTAGTAGGGATAGGGATCCTCGTGGAAGTGGTAGTCGTAGGGGTCGAGGACCAGGGGAGTGGTATCGGCGGTCATTGCTGCGCTCCGTCGCCGGGGGTCAGGATCAAGGCGACCACATAGGAAAGCCGGTCGGCGATCTCGCGGTAGGTGAATACTCCGCTGCCGGCGTGTACCAGGGCGCCGAAGTAGCTCATTTCCAGGGCCGAGACCGTCCGGCTGTTTGCGTCGGGTCCGAGTGCGGACTTGATCCGCTTGTGGATCTCGGCGCCGATCCGGTCCCGGACCGCGCGGACGGCGGTGTCGTTGCTCAACAAGGCCGTCGTACAGGCTGCGGCGACCTCGGGTTCGTCGGCGACGACAAGTGCCAGGCTGCGCAGCGCATGTTGAACCCGTTGGAGTCTGGTCTCGTTGACATCGGTGAAGTACGGCACCTCGGCGACGAGGTCGAGATAGACCTCGGCGATCAGATGGTTCTTCGACGAGAAGTAGGTGTAGGCGGTAGCCGGTGCCACGTGGGCGCGGGCGGCCACGCCGCGGACGGTCAGTTCGGCGTAGGAGGATTGCCGCAGCGTTTCCAGGCCTGCGCCGAGGAGTTTGCGGAAGGTCTCCTCCTGTCGGGGCCGCCGCGTCGCCTCGGCCCGAGGCATCGCCGCCACCACGCCGTCTCTGGACACATGTCCACCGTAATGCGGGCGGCCGAATCGGCGCAAGCCTGAGGTTAAACCGCCAGTTCATCAGGATCGCGCCGAAGACTCGATCTTGCACCCTCCGGTGCCACGCCGCTAGGGTTCGAGTCGGCAATGCGGACAGGTGTCCATGCAACACGGCAAGGGAGTCGCGGATGGCTATCGCAACCGAACGCAACAGTGACCTGTTCATCGACGGAGAGCTGGTCGCCGGTGGGGCCGGTCGTTATCCGACCGTCAACCCGGCCACCGAGGAGGTGCTCGGCACCGCCGCCGACGCCACCACCGAGGACATGAGCCGGGCGCTGGACGCAGCCCGGCGAGCGTTCGACACCACCGCCTGGTCCTCCGACGCAGCGCTGCGGGTTCGCTGCATCCGGCAATTGCAGCAGGCGATGCGCGAGCACATCGAGGAACTGCGCGAGATCACCATGGCCGAGGTGGGCGCTCCGCGAATGTTGACCGCCATGGCTCAGCTCGAGGGTCCGGTCTCAGACCTGAGCTTCGCCGCCGACACCGCCGAATCCTATTCGTGGCGGACCGATCTCGGCGTCGCCTCCCCGATGGGAATCGCAACGCAGCGGACTGTGGTTCGCGAGCCCGTCGGCGTTGTCGCCGCGATCACGCCGTGGAACTTTCCGCACCAGATCAACCTTGCCAAGATCGGCCCTGCTCTCGCGGCGGGCAATACCCTGGTGCTCAAGCCGGCACCCGACACCCCCTGGTGCGCAGCAGTTCTCGGTGAGCTTGCCGAGCGCACCGACCTCCCGCCCGGAGTGCTCAACATCGTCACCTCGAGTGACCATGCGGTCGGTGCGATGCTCTCGTCAGATCCGCGGGTGGACATGGTGTCTTTCACCGGGTCGACCGCGACCGGCCGCGCGGTGATGGCAGCATCGGCCGACACCATCAAGAAGGTGTTCCTCGAGCTCGGCGGCAAGTCGGCGTTCTTGGTCCTCGATGACGCCGATCTGGCCGGAGCTTGTTCCATGGCCGGGTTCACCGCGTCGATGCACGCCGGGCAGGGTTGTGCGATCACCACCCGCCTGGTGGTTCCGCGGGCGCGCTACGACGAAGCGGTTCAGGCGGCAGCGGCCACCATGTCGGGCATCAGGCCCGGTGACCCCAACGATCCCGGAACCATCTGCGGCCCGGTCATTTCCGCGCGGCAACGTGATCGCGTGCAGTCCTACCTCGATCTCGCGTTGGCCGAGGGTGGCACCTTCGCCTGCGGCGGCGGCCGCCCCGCCGACCGCGACCGCGGCTTCTTCATCGAACCGACCGTGATCGCCGGCCTGACCAACGATGCCCGGGTGGCCCGCGAGGAGATCTTCGGTCCGGTATTGACGGTGATCGCGCACGACGGCGACGACGACGCGGTCCGGATCGCCAACGACTCGCCCTACGGCCTGTCCGGAAGTGTCTTCAGTGCCGATCCTGAGCGTGCCGCGGCCGTCGCCGACCGACTGCGGGTCGGCACGGTCAACGTCAACGGTGGCGTGTGGTACTCCGCTGACGTGCCGTTCGGTGGGTACAAGCAGTCCGGCATCGGACGCGAGATGGGCGTGGCCGGCTTCGAGGAGTACCTGGAGCTGAAAGTGATTGCCACAGCTGTGTAGTTCCACACGAGGAGGAGCCATGGGACAGTTCGACGAGAAGGTAGCCATCGTCACCGGGGCCGGTGGTGGAATCGGCCAGGCGTACGCCGAGGCGCTCGCGCGCCACGGCGCGGCGGTGGTGGTCGCCGATATCAACACCGATGGCGCCGACCGGGTGGCGGCCGGGATCGTCGCCGAGGGCGGCACCGCGATCGCCGTGCCGGTCGACGTGTCCGACCTGACCTCGGCCAAGGCGATGGCAGACCGCACCCTGGCCGAGTTCGGCGGCATCGACTTCCTGGTCAACAACGCCGCGATTTTCGGCGGGATGAAGCTGGACTTCCTGATCACCGTGGATTGGGACTACTACAAGAAATTCATGGCCGTCAATATGGATGGAGCGCTGGCGTGCACCCGCGCGGTGTACAAGAAGATGGCCAAGCGCGGCGGCGGCGCGATCGTCAACCAGTCCTCGACCGCGGCGTGGCTCTATGCCAACTACTACGGCCTGGCCAAGGTCGGCATCAATGGACTCACCCAACAGCTTTCCCGCGAACTCGGCGGCATGAACATCCGCATCAACGCCATCGCCCCCGGACCGATCGACACTGAGGCCAACCGGACCACCACTCCGCAGGAGATGGTGGCCGATATCGTCAAGAACATCCCGCTGAGCCGGATGGGGCAACCCGAGGATCTGGTCGGCATGTGTCTGTTCCTGCTCTCCGACGAGGCGCGGTGGATCACCGGGCAGATCTTCAATGTCGATGGCGGACAGATCATCCGGTCCTAGGAGGAGCTGGCAATGAGTGAGCTGAGACCGGGTGAGCTGAGACTCGGGTTCATCGGGCTGGGCAACATGGGCGCCCCGATGGCCAAGCGACTCGTCGACTGGCCGGGTGGGCTGATCGTCTACGACGTCCGCGAACATGCCATGGCTCCGTTCGCCGAAGCCGGTGCCACCCTGGCCGGCAGTGTCGCCGAGGTCGCCGCGGCGGATCTCATCAGCGTGACGGTTCTCGACGACGACCAGGTGCGCGAGGTCATCGCGGGCGAGGACGGCCTGGCCCGCCACGCCGGGGCGGGCACCGTGATCGCCATCCACTCCACCATCGCCGACACCACGGCGGCCGAATTGGCCCGGGAGTTCTCGCCGCGCGGTATCCACGTCATCGACGCACCGGTCAGCGGCGGCCGTCCGGCCGCGGACACCGGTGAGTTGGCCACCATGGTCGGCGCCCCCCGCGAGGTCTACGAGCGGATCAAGCCGGCCCTGAAACAGTGGGCATCGCTGGTGATCCACGCCGGAGAACCCGGCGCCGGAACCCGGATGAAACTGGCGCGCAACATGCTCAGCTTCACCTCCTTCGCCTCTGCCTGCGAGGCGATGAGACTTGCCGAGGCGGCCGGCCTGGATCTGCAGGCGCTCGGCCGGGTGGTCCGGCACTCGGATGCGATCACCGGCGGCCCCGGCGCGATCATGGTCCGGGACTCCATGGCCGAACTGGAGCCCGGCCACTGGCTGCACGACACCTTCACCCATACCCGATCACTCGGCGAGAAGGACCTGAGTCTTGCTCTGGCACTGGGGGAGTCGATCGGAGTGGACCTACCGCTGGCGCAGATCGCGCGGCGGAACCTCGCGGCCGGGCTTGGCGTGCCGCACACCGAAACAAAGGAGTGAGTCATGGATGAAGTGCGCCGCAAAGGCCTTGCCAAGATGAATGAGGTCTACGCCTGGGAGATGCCTGACATGCCGGGTGACTTCTTCGCGCTCACCGTGGACCACCTCTTCGCCGACATCTGGAGCCGACCCGGGCTATCGATGCGGGACAAGCGAATCATGACGCTGGCGGTCGTGACCGCACTCGGCCTACCCGACCTAGCCGAGATCCAGGCCAACGCGGCGTTGCAGAACGGTGAGATCGACGAGGACGAATTGCGCGAGATGGCGATCTTCCTCACCCATTACGTCGGTTTCCCGCTCGGCTCGGGCTTCAACGGCGTCGTCGAACGAGTCGTCGCCAAGCGCAGCAAGGCGGCCGCGGCCGGTGCGGCCGAGGACCGCAAGGCCAGCGCCAAGGATGTCCTGCGCCGGCATGCCGGCGATTAGGGTGATCCCGTGCGCGTCCTCGTAATCGGATCCGGTGCCCGCGAGCACGCCCTGTTGACGGCGCTGCGCAAGGACCCCGGGGTGGACTACCTGGCGATTGCGCCTGGCAATGCCGGCACCTCCACGCTGGCCGAGCAGTACGACGTCGATGTCACCTCCGCCGCTGAGGTCAGCCAGCTAGCCACCCGCCTCGGTGTGGATCTGGTGGTCATCGGACCCGAGGTGCCGTTGGTGGTCGGCGTCGCCGATGCGGTCCGGGCCGCCGGGATCGCCTGCTTCGGTCCGTCCAAGGATGCCGCGCGCATCGAAGGCTCCAAGGCTTTCGCCAAGGACGTGATGATCGCGGCGGGGGTCCGCACCGCCGTCGGCGAAACCGTCGACAGTCCCGCCGGACTCGACGCGGCCCTGGATCGGTTCGGTCCGGCGGCGGGCCAGCAGGCCTGGGTGGTCAAGGACGACGGTCTCGCGGCCGGTAAGGGAGTGGTGGTCACCGCTGACCGCGATGCCGCCCGCGCGCACGCCGCATCGCTGCTCGACTCCGGTCATCCGGTTCTGCTGGAATCCTTCCTCGACGGGCCCGAGGTCTCGCTGTTCTGTCTGGTCGACGGCGCCACCGTGGTGCCACTGCTGCCCGCCCAGGATTTCAAGCGGGTCGCCGACGGCGATGTGGGTCCCAACACCGGCGGTATGGGCGCCTACGCGCCGCTGCCGTGGTTGTCCGCCGAGACGACGGCAGCGATCGTGCGAGACGTCGTCGAACCAGTCGCCGCTGAACTCCTGCGCCGCGGGTGTCCGTTCACCGGCTTGCTCTACGCGGGTCTGGCGATCACCGCCGACGGGCCCGCTGTCGTCGAATTCAATTGCCGCTTCGGCGATCCCGAGACCCAGGCGGTCCTGGCGCTGCTGGAGTCGCCGCTGGGCGCTCTGTTGGCCGCAACGGCGGCCGGCACCCTTGCCGACTTCGGCGAATTGCAGTGGAGCGACGGCTATGCCGTCACGGTGGTCCTGGCGGCGGAGAACTATCCCGGCCGTCCCCGGGTCGGCGACGTGATCAGCGGCTCAGAGGCGGCCGGTGTGCTGCACGCCGGTACGGCCCGACGCCCGGATGGCGCGATCGTCTCCGCCGGCGGCCGGGTGCTGTCGGTGGTGGGGACCGGACCGGGTCTGCCTGAGGCCCGCGCCGCCGCGTATCGCGTGATGTCGTCGGTCCGCTTGCCGGGCAGTCACTTTCGCAGCGATATCGGCCTGGCGGCTGCTGAGGGAACACTCGGCACCTGAGGGCGTCAGGCCGTCAGCAGCGGTGCCATCCAGGCCAACTCGGCCGGCAACTGAGAGCTCCAGAAGCCGCCGTCGTGCCCGCCCGGGGAGAACCCACCGGCCGGCGGGGTGGGTAGCTGCGCGATGAAGGACTTCGTGGCGGCGTAGAACGGATCGCCATCGCCGCAATCGATTCGGATCGGGATCGAGGCCAGCGCGGGCAGGCCGAACACGGTGTTCGCGGCGAAGTCGTCGGGTCCGTCGAACGCGCCCGGAGCCGAAGCGCCGGAGGACAGCCACAGCGCCGGACTGACCGCGCAGATCGCCGCGGTGCGGGCCGGACCCAGGCGCGCACCCAAGAGCAGCGCTCCGTAGCCGCCCATCGACCAGCCCAGGAAACCCACTCGCGAGGTGTCCAGACCCTGTGCGCCGAGCATCGGCAGCAGTTCGTCGAGCACCATCGCGCCGGAGTCCTCACCCGAGGCGCGGCGGTGCCAGTAGCTGCCGCCGCCGTCGACAGCGACCACCGCGATCGGCGGCAACCCTGCGCCCACGGCCCGGGCCAAGCCCGCCTCGACGCCCCCGGCCATCACCGCGGCGGCATCGCTGCCCTTGCCGTGCAGGGCGATCACCGGCCGCAGTGGCGAGCGCTGGCCCGGCGGCCGCGCGATGGCCCAGTTGGTGGCGACCCCGCCACGGGCAGCGGACACGAACGACCCGGTGACCATCGTGGGGGCGGCGCCAGCACGCACCGGCAGCACCGCTGCCAGCGCGGCAGCACCCGCGGCACCGGCCCCCAGTCGCATCGCCCGGCGGCGGCTGAAGTCCGGCATCGGGCCATTGTGTCCAAAGGTCACCTCTTCGGGCAAAGCCCGATGCGCGCTGCGATCGGGCTGGCAGCATGACCGAGGTGACAGCAGCGGTGACTCCGAAAGGGGTGCGACGGCGGGGTGCGCTTGTGAGCGCGGCCGCTGAATTGCTGTGCGAGGGCGGATTCGAGGCGGTCCGGCACCGGGCGGTCGCTCGTCGGGCCGGACTGCCACTGGCCTCGACGACCTACTACTTCTCCTCACTGGATGAGTTGGTCGGCAACGCCGTCGAGTTCATCGGCGCCACGGAGGCCGCGCACCTGAGACAGCGTGTTCAGGCACTGCCGCGCCGCCGCCGGGGTGCTGATGCGACGGCCGAACTACTTCTCGATCTGCTTGCCGGCGAACCGACCAACGATCAACTCATCTCCCGCTACGAGCGCTACATCGCCTGTGCACGACACCCGGCGCTGCGCGCTGTCGAACGGCGCCTGCTCCAGCAGCGCGTCGACGCCGTCGTCGAGGCGGTGGCGCGATCCGGACGGTATGCCCGGGTCGACTTGATCACCGCACTGGTGTGTGCTGTTGACGGTGCGGTG
>CAMCWJ010000146.1 GCA_945882475.1 Bifidobacterium breve | reverse complement strand
GACGGTCCGGCCCATCGTCGACGATGTGGCCGCACGTGGCGCGGTCGCGGCACTGGAATACGGCGCGACGTTCGACGGTGTGCGCCCCGACGCGGTCCGGGTGCCGGCCGCCGAACTTGATGCCGCGCTGGATCGTCTTGATCCAGATATCCGAGCCGCCCTGGAGGTGGCGATCGAGCGCACCCGGGCCGTGCATGCCGACCAGCGCCGGACCGACACCACCACCCTGCTCGGGACCGGCGCCTCGGTGACCGAGCGCTGGGTGCCGGTGGAACGCGTCGGCCTCTACGTCCCCGGCGGCACTGCCGTCTACCCGTCGAGTGTCGTGATGAACGTCGTACCGGCCCAGGCCGCGGGTGTGGAGTCTCTCGTGGTGGCAAGCCCGCCGCAGGCCGCCTTCGGAGGCCTGCCGCACCCGACCATCCTGGCCGCCGCGCGGATGCTGGGCGTCGAGGAGGTGTGGGCCCTCGGCGGTGCACAGGCAGTGGCACTGTTGGCCTTCGGCGGCACCGACACCGACGGTGCCGAGCTGGCTCCGGTCGACATCATCACCGGGCCGGGCAATATCTATGTGACCGCGGCCAAGCGGATCTGCCGATCGCAGGTCGGCATCGACTCCGAGGCCGGACCGACCGAGATCGGAATCCTGGCCGACCACACCGCCGACCCGGTGCATGTGGCCGCGGATCTGATCAGCCAGGCCGAGCACGACGTGATGGCGGCCGGCGTGCTGGTCACCGACAGCGTCGCGCTGGCTGATGCCACCGACGCCGAGTTGACCGTGCAGTTGACCACCACCGTGCACCGGGAGCGGGTCACCGAGGCGTTGAGCGGACGGCAGTCCGCGATCGTCCTGGTCGACGACGTCGAAACCGGGGTGCGGGTGGTCAACGCCTACGCCGCCGAGCACCTGGAGATCCAGACCGCCGACGCGGCGGGCGTCGCGGCCCGGATCCGCAGTGCCGGAGCGATATTCGTCGGACCGTTCTCGCCGGTAAGCCTCGGTGACTACTGCGCGGGTTCCAATCACGTGCTGCCCACCGCGGGATGCGCGCGGCACTCCAGTGGACTGTCCGTGCAGACCTTCCTGCGCGGCATCCACGTCGTCGACTACCCCGAGGCTGCGTTGAAGGATGTCTCCGGTCACGTGATCACGCTGGCCAATGCCGAGGATCTGCCTGCCCACGGGGAGGCGGTCCGCCGGAGGTTTGAAAGGTGATGAGCGTCGGAGACAGCGTTGCGCTTTCCGACCTACCGTTGCGCGACAACCTGCGCGGCAAGTCGGCCTACGGCGCACCGCAACTCGACGTACCGGTGCGGTTGAACACCAACGAGAACCCGCACCCGCCGAGTCGCGCCCTGATCGACGACGTCGCCGAGTCGGTGCGAACCGCGGCCGCGCAGTTGCACCGCTACCCGGACCGCGACGCGGTGGATTTGCGCCGCGATCTGGCGGCGTACGTCACCGAGTGCACCGGCATTGCAATCGGGGTCGACAACGTCTGGGCGGCAAACGGATCCAACGAAATCCTGCAGCAACTGTTGCAGGCATTCGGCGGGCCGGGCCGCACCGCAATCGGCTTCGTGCCGTCCTACTCGATGCACCCGATCATCGCCGGCGGCACCCAGACCGAGTGGATCGCGGTCTACCGTGGCGCCGATTTCAGCCTCGATGTGGATGCCGCGGTGGCGGCGATCCGATCCGCAAAGCCTGATGTGGTGTTCCTCACCAGCCCGAATAACCCGACCGGACAGAGCATTTCGACATCGGATCTGCGCCGGGTATTGGACTCGATGACCTCCGGCGTGCTTATTGTGGACGAGGCCTACGGCGAGTTCTCCGCCCGGCCCAGCGCCATCGCATTGCTTGCTGAGTACCCGGCCCGGCTGATCGTCAGCCGCACCATGAGCAAGGCGTTCGCCTTCGCCGGTGGCCGACTGGGGTATCTGGTGGCCGCGCCGGCGGTAATCGAGGCCGTGCTGTTGGTGCGGTTGCCCTACCACCTGTCGGTCATCACCCAGGCGGCAGCCAGGGCGGCTTTGCGCCACGCCGACGAGACGCTGGCGTCGGTGGCCGCCCTGGCTTCCGAACGGGACCGCGTGTGCGCTGCCCTGAGCGGCATGGGATTTCGGGTGATCCCCAGCGACGCCAACTTCGCGTTGTTCGGCGAGTTTCCCGACGCCCCGGCGGCCTGGCAGCACTATCTCGACGACGGCGTCCTCATCCGTGACGTCGGTATTCCCGGGTACCTGCGGGTCACCATCGGCCTGACGCACGAGAACGACGCCTTCCTGACCGCCAGCCAACGATTGGTCACCGCCGCATCGGTACAGCGACTAGGAGCATCATGACTGCCACCGCATCCCGGGTAGCCAGGATCGAACGGACGACCAAAGAGTCCGACATCGTCGTCGAACTCAATCTCGACGGAACCGGGCAGACGTCGATCGACACCGGAGTGCCGTTCTTCGATCACATGCTCACCGCACTGGGCACCCACGCGAGTTTCGACCTGACCATCACCGCGCGCGGCGACGTCGAGATTGAGGGCCACCACACCATCGAGGACACCGCGATCGTGCTCGGCACCGCACTGGGACAGGCGCTGGGGGACAAGGCGGGCATCCGCCGGTTCGGCGACGCCTACATCCCGATGGACGAGACCCTGGCGCACGCCGCCGTCGATGTGTCCGGCCGGCCGTACTTTGTGCACACCGGCGAACCCGACTACCTGACCGAGTTCACCATCACCGGGTCCGGCGTGCCGTACCACACCGTCATCAATAGGCACGTGTTCGAGTCACTGGCCGCCAACGCTCGTATCGCCCTGCACGTGCGGACGCTGTACGGCCGCGACCCCCACCACATCACCGAGGCGCAGTACAAGGCGGTGGCCCGGGCGCTGCGGCAGGCTGTCGAAGCCGATCCGCGGGTTGCCGGGGTGCCGTCCACCAAAGGTGTTCTGTGACAGGACCATCCAGGGGCAAGTCCGTCGTCGTCCTGGACTATGGGTCGGGGAACCTTCGCTCGGCCCAACGTGCACTCGAACGGGTCGGGGCGAACGTGCAGGTGACCGCGGACAGCGCCGCCGCACTGGCGGCCGATGGTCTGGTGGTACCCGGAGTGGGTGCGTTCGAGGCCTGCATGGCGGGTCTGCTCGGCGTCGGCGGGGACCGCATCATCGCCGACCGGGTGGCGGCCGGCCGGCCGGTGCTCGGAGTGTGTGTCGGCATGCAGATCCTGTTCGCCCAGGGTGTCGAGTTCGGTGTCCGGAGCGCCGGGTGCGCGCAATGGCCCGGCGCTGTCACCCGTCTGGACGCCCCGGTGATTCCGCACATGGGCTGGAACGTCGTCGACGCCGCACCCGGCAGCAGGTTGTTCAAGGGCATCGACCCCGGCGCCCGCTTCTACTTCGTGCACTCCTACGCTGCGCAGGGCTGGGAGGGCGCCGACGACGCACTGCTCACCTGGGCTACCCACCATGTGCGATTCCTGGCGGCGGTGGAGGATGGGCCGTTGTCTGCCACGCAATTTCATCCGGAAAAGAGCGGCGACGCCGGTGCGGCGCTGCTCGCCAATTGGGTTGAGGGACTGTGACAAGTTTGATTCTGCTACCCGCGGTCGACGTGGTCGAGGGCCGGGCCGTGCGCCTGGTTCAGGGCAAGGCCGGCAGCGAGACCGAGTACGGCTCGGCGCTGGACGCCGCACTGACCTGGCAGCGCGACGGCGCCGAGTGGATCCACCTGGTGGACCTCGACGCGGCGTTCGGGCGCGGCAGTAACCGGGAGTTGCTGGCTCACGTCGTCGGCTCCCTCGACGTCAACGTCGAACTCTCCGGCGGGATCCGCGACGACGAGTCGCTGAAGGCCGCCCTGGCCACCGGGTGCGCACGGGTCAACATTGGCACCGCCGCACTGGAGAACCCGCAATGGTGCGCCGCCGCGATCGCCGAGTACGGCGATCGCGTGGCAGTCGGTCTCGACGTTCAGGTCATCGACGGTGAACACCGGTTGCGCGGCCGCGGTTGGGAAACCGACGGTGGTGACCTGTGGACCGTGCTGGAACGCCTTGACAGCGAAGGGTGTTCGCGATTCGTGGTCACCGACGTCACCAAGGACGGCACCCTCACCGGACCTAACCTCGACCTGCTCGAGGGCGTCGCCGAATGCACCTACTCGCCGGTGATCGCCTCGGGCGGGGTGTCGAGCCTCGACGACCTGCGCGCCATTGCGACGCTGGCCGGTAGCGGTGTCGAGGGCGCGATCGTCGGCAAGGCGTTGTACGCGGGCCGGTTCACGTTGCCGGAGGCGCTGGCGGCGGTGCGTGGCTGACATGGGGGACTCGCGGACGGAATTGGCGGTGCGCGTCATCCCGTGTCTGGATGTTGATGCCGGCCGGGTGGTCAAGGGTGTCAACTTCGCCAACCTCCGCGACGCGGGCGACCCGGTGGAACTCGCGGCGCGCTACGACGCCGAGGGCGCCGACGAACTGACGTTTTTGGACGTGACGGCGTCCTCGGCGGGCCGGGCCACCATGCTCGACGTGGTCCGTCGCACCGCCGAGCAGGTGTTCATCCCGCTCACCGTTGGCGGGGGTGTGCGCTCGGTCGCTGACGTCGATGCGCTGCTGCGGGCCGGAGCCGACAAGGTCTCGGTCAACACCGCCGCGATCGCGCGGCCCGAACTGCTGGCCGAATTGGCCCGGCAGTTCGGATCCCAGTGCATCGTGCTCAGCGTCGACGCCCGCACGGTGCCCTCGGGGGGTACGGCCACCGCGTCGGGCTGGGAGGTCACCACCCACGGCGGCCGTCAGGGCACCGGTATCGACGCGGTCGAATGGGCAAGGCGCGGAGCCGAACTCGGCGTCGGCGAAATCCTGCTGAACTCGATGGACGCCGACGGCACCAAGGCCGGTTTCGACCTGCCGATGCTGCGTGCGGTGCGGGCGGCGGTGACGGTTCCGGTGATCGCCAGCGGGGGCGCGGGGGCGGTGGGAGATTTCGCGCCGGCGGTGCAGGCCGGTGCCGATGCGGTGCTCGCAGCGAGTGTGTTCCACTTCGGTGAGCTGACCATCGGTGACGTCAAGGCGGCCATGGCGGCGGCAGGGGTGACCGTTCGGTGACGCTGGATCCCGAGATCGCGGCCAAGCTCAAGCGCGACGCCAACGGCCTGTTCGCCGCGATCGCCCAGGAACGCGGCACCGGCACGGTGCTGATGGTGGCGTGGATGGATGACGCGGCACTGGCCCGCACCCTGGCCACCCGCGAGGCCACCTATTACTCCCGGTCCCGCGGCGAGCAGTGGATCAAGGGCGCGACGTCGGGTCACATCCAGTACGTGCACTCGGTGCGACTGGACTGCGACGGCGACGCGGTGGTCCTCGAAGTCGACCAGACCGGCGGCGCCTGCCACACCGGCGACCACAGTTGCTTCGACGCCGAGGTGTTGCTGGGGCCCGCGGACTGACCGGTGTACACGCCGACTGCCTCCGCGACGGTGCGCAAACGGCCCGCTGCCAGCGGCGTGTCGGGGCGCCGACACGCACGCTCGCGGGTGGGAGCAGGGTCGAAGGCCTAACGGCCCCGCAGCGCCGCCAATGCCTTGTCGGCGTGGGTGTCCATGTTGACCTCGCTGGAGATGACCTCGAGCACACTGCGATCGGTGTCGATGACGAAGGTGGTGCGCTTGACCGGGAGCAGCTTGCCGAGCAGGCCGCGCTTGACGCCGAACATCTCGGCGACCGTGCCCTCTCGGTCGGACAGCAGCGGGTAGTCAAAGCCCTGCGAGTCGGCGAAGCGGGCCTGCTTGTCGACGCCGTCGGTGCTGATGCCCACCCGCGATGCGCCTACCGCCGCGAATTCCCCGGCCAGATCCCGGAAGTGGCAGGCCTCCTTAGTGCAGCCCGGCGTCATCGCCGCGGGGTAGAAGAACAGCACGATCGGCCCGTCGGTTAGCAGGTCGCTCAGGGAGCGGGACGCGCCGGTCTGGTCGGGCAGTTCGAATTCGGGCACTCGGTCACCACGTTTCATGGCCGCCACGCTATCGCCGTGCGGCCCAGATGAACAGTTCTGGGAGGATGTACCGCGTGCACGCCACCACCACCCGCGACGAGTTCCGCGCTTTGGCCGCCGAGCATCGCGTGGTCCCGGTGACCCGCAAGGTGCTCGCCGACAGCGAGACTCCGCTCTCGGCCTACCGCAAACTGGCCGGAAACCGTCCGGGCACCTTCCTGCTGGAGTCCGCCGAGAACGGCCGGTCCTGGTCCCGGTGGTCGTTCATCGGGGCCGGCGCGCCCTCGGCGCTGACGGTGCGCGACGGGCAGGCGGTGTGGCTGGGTGCAACCCCGAAGGACGCTCCGACGGGCGGCGACCCACTGGAGGTCCTGCGGCAGACCATCGAACTGCTCTCAACCGGATCCACCCCGCCCGGCATGCCGCCCCTGTCCGGTGGACTGGTGGGGTTCTTCGCCTACGACTTCGTCCGGCGCCTGGAACGTCTGCCGGAATTGGCCGTCGACGATCTGGGACTTCCGGACATGCTGCTGCTGCTGGCCACCGACATCGCCGCCGTCGACCACCACGAGGGCACCATCACGCTGATCGCCAATGCGGTGAATTGGAACGGCACCGCCGAACACGTCGACGCCGCCTATGACGACGCCGTCGGCCGCCTCGACGTGATGACCAGTGCGCTTGCGCAGCCGTTGGGATCCACGGTGGCGACCTTCACCCGGCCCGAGCCGCGGCACCGCTCGCAGCGCACGGCCGAGGAGTACGGCGCGATCGTGGATCGGCTGATCGGCGAGATCGAGGCGGGGGAGGCGTTCCAGGTGGTGCCGTCGCAGCGCTTCGAGATGGACACCGCCGCCGATCCGATCGACGTTTACCGGATGCTGAGGGTGTCCAATCCCAGCCCGTACATGTATCTGCTCAACATCCCCGATGGTGTTGGTGCAACGGCGTTTTCGATCGTGGGTTCCAGCCCGGAGGCATTGGTGACCGTCCAGGACGGCCTTGCCAAGACCCATCCGATCGCCGGTACCCGGTGGCGTGGCGACACCGAGGAGGACGATCAGCTCCTCGAGAAGGATCTGCTGGCCGACGAGAAGGAGCGGGCCGAGCATCTGATGCTGGTTGACCTGGGCCGCAACGATCTGGGCCGGGTCTGCGTTCCGGGCACCGTGCGCGTCGAGGACTACAGCCACATCGAGCGCTACAGCCACGTCATGCACCTGGTGTCGACGGTGACCGGTCGGCTCGCGCCGGGCCGCACGGCGCTCGACGCCGTCACCGCGTGCTTCCCGGCCGGCACCATGTCCGGCGCCCCGAAGGTCCGCGCCATGGAACTCATCGAGGAGGTCGAACTGACCCGCCGGGGCCTCTACGG
>CAMCWJ010000145.1 GCA_945882475.1 Bifidobacterium breve | reverse complement strand
GCATCGGCGGCCAAGACCGGAACCCATCAACTCGGCGACACCGGAGCCAACCGCGACGCCTGGATGGTCGGGTTCACCCCGTCGCTGTCCACGGCGGTATGGGTGGGCACGGTCAAGGGTGACAAGCCACTGGTGAACAGTTGGGGCGGCCCGGTCTACGGCTCGGGGCTACCCGCGGACATCTGGAAGGCGACCATGGACGGCGCCCTGCAGGGCACCGACTTCGAGTCGTTCCCGACGCCCACCGAGGTGGGCGGCTACGCGGGTGTTCCGGCCCCCCCGCCGCCACCACCGGGTGCCGTACGTCCGCAACCAGTGCCCCAGGTGCCGTTCGGGCAGCCAAATCAGGAGTTCATTCCGCCGCCGCCGCCTCCACCGCCCCCGCCGCCGACCGGTATCGAGGTGCTGCCCGGCATCACCATCCCGGTGTTCCCGCCGCCGCCCGGCTTACCGCCGCCACCGCCCCCGCCGCCCGGCTTCCCGCCGCCTCCGCCGGCACCTGAGCCGCCTCCGGTCGTCCCGCCGCCGGGTCCGCCGATCGACCCGAACGCGCCGCCGCCCCTCCCGCCGCCTCCGTGACCCTGCCCCCCGACGACGCCACCGACCCCGGGTGGGTTGCGCCCGGCGCAGCGGCGGCGGACCTGCGCAGCGCCGACGATCGCGATCTGCCGAGTCGCACCGACGTGATGGGTGCGGCGCTGTCGGAGGTCGTCGGGGGACCGGTCGGTCGGCACGCATTGATTGGCCGCACCCGGGTCCTCACGCCGCTGCGGGTGATGTTCGTCATCGCCCTGGTGTTCCTGGCGCTGGGCTGGTCGACGAAGGCGCCGTGCCTGCAGACCACCGGCACCGGCACACCTGATCAGCGGGTGGCGAATTGGCAAAATCAGCGTGCCTACTACGAACTCTGCTATTCCGACACCGTGCCCCTCTACGGCGCAGAGTTGTTGAGCCAGGGCAAGTTTCCGTACAAATCAAGCTGGCTGGAACTGGACTCGTCCGGCCGCCCGCAAACCCGATACGACGGCACGACCGCGGTGCGCCACATGGAATATCCGGTGCTCACCGGGCTCTACCAGTACGTGTCGATGACACTGGCGAAGACCTACACCGCCGTGGCGAAGTCGACCCGTTGGCCGGTGTTGTCCGGTGTGGCCGAGGTGGTCATGTTCTTCAACATTGCCGCCTTCGGGCTGGCGCTGGCGTGGCTGGCGACGGTGTGGGCCACCGCGATGCTGGCCGGCCGACGGATCTGGGACGCCGCACTGGTGGCCGCATCGCCGATCCTGATCTTCCAGGCCTTCACCAATTTCGATGCGCTGGCAACGGGTTTGGCGCTCGGCGGGATGCTGGCATGGGCGCGCCGTCGGCCCGTGCTCGCCGGTGTCCTCATCGGATTGGGAGTCTCGGCCAAGCTCTATCCGGCGTTGCTGCTGCTGCCCCTGCTGTTGCTCGGAGTGCGCACCGGCCGTCTCCGCGACGCCGCGCGCACCGCCGGGGTGGCGGTGGCGGCCTGGCTGGCGGTCAATCTGCCGGTGATGCTGGCCTATCCGCGCGGCTGGTCGGAGTTCTTCCGGCTCAACACCAGGCGCGAGCAGGACATGGATTCGCTCTACAACGTCGTCAGATCCTTCACCGGCTGGCAGGGCTTCGACCCGGGTCTGGGGTTCTGGGAGCCCCCGGTGGTGCTCAACGGCGTCGTCGCGGTGTTGATGCTGTTGTGTTGCGGCGCAATCGGTTACGTCGCGCTGACCGCGCCGCGCCGGCCGCGGGTGGCGCAACTGGCTTTTCTGGTGGTCGCCGCTTTCCTTCTGGTCAACAAGGTCTGGAGTCCGCAGTTTTCGCTCTGGCTGGTGCCCCTGGCGGTGCTGGCACTTCCGCACCGCCGGATCCTGCTCGCCTGGATGACGATTGACGCCCTGGTGTGGGTGCCGCGGATGCTCTATCTGTTCGGTGAACAGAACAAGGGCCTTCCCGAGCAGTGGTTCACCACCACCGTGCTGCTGCGCGACCTGGCGGTCCTGTGCTTGATGGCACTGGTGGTCCGGCAGATCTATCGGCCCGAGCAGGACCTGGTGCGTCGCGACGGCGTCGACGACCCGTCCGGCGGGGTATTCGACGGGGCTCCGGACGACTTCGGGGCCTGGTGGCCCCGGCGGCTGCGGCCGGTTGCCGATCGCGGGCACCCACAGCCGCAGCAGCAGGTGGCCGTGGAGTGCTTCGAGTTACGCGACTGATTTCGCTGATCAGCCGGGTTGGCTGTAGCCTGAGTCAGTTGCCGACGCAGGCGACTCTCCTGCCGCGGAACGACCGCGGCCGCACATGACCATAGGAGGTGATGAGGTTCCCATGCGTCCATACGAAATCATGGTCATCCTTGACCCCACTCTCGACGAGCGCACCGTGGCTCCGTCACTGGACACGTTCCTGAACGTGATTCGCAGTGACGGCGGTTCGGTCGACAAGGTCGATATCTGGGGCCGCCGCCGGCTGGCGTACGAGATTGCCAAGCATGCCGAGGGCATCTACGCGATCGTCGACGTCAAGGCGGAGCCGGCCACGGTGTCCGAACTCGATCGTCAGCTGAATCTGAACGAGTCGGTGCTGCGGACCAAAGTGATGCGGACCGACAAGCACTGATTTGACTGCGTGCAGTGAGTCCAGCTCTTCAGTGGAGAACGTGCGCGAGCGTCGTACCCCCTACGTAGGCTCGGCTCGACATCTCCCCGCCAAACCCAGGAGGACATCGTGGCCGGTGACACGACCATCACCGTCGTCGGAAACCTGACCGCCGACCCCGAACTTCGGTTCACCCCGTCGGGTGCTGCCGTCGCCAACTTCACGGTGGCGTCGACCCCGCGCATTCTCGACCGCCAAACCTCGGAGTGGAAGGACGGCGAGGCGCTGTTTCTCCGCTGCAGTATCTGGCGAGAGGCCGCCGAGAACGTGGCCGAGAGCCTCACCCGCGGCTCGCGGGTCATCGTGACGGGTCGGCTCAAGCAGCGGTCCTTCGAGACCCGTGAAGGCGAGAAGCGCACCGTGATGGAGGTTGAGGTCGACGAGATCGGGCCTTCCCTGCGGTATGCCACGGCCAAGGTCAACAAGGCCTCTCGCGGCGGCGGTGGCGGCGGTTTCGGCGGCGGCGGTGGCGGTGCTGCCGGCGGAGGCGGATCGCGGCCGGCAGCGGCAGAGCCCACCGAGGATCCGTGGGGCAGCGCTCCACCGTCGGGGTCTTTCGGCGGCAGTGACGACGAACCCCCCTTCTGACCAACCTCCGCGCTGAGCGCGGACATCGAGAACGAAAGAGATTGTCCCCATGGCTAAATCATCACCAAAGCGGCGCCCGCTCCCGGACAAGCCGATCAAGGCCCGCAAGTGCGTGTTCTGCTCGAAGAAGGCGCAGAACATCGATTACAAGGACACCCAGTTGCTGCGCACCTACATCAGCGAGCGGGGCAAGATCCGCGCGCGTCGGGTGACCGGCAACTGCGTCCAGCACCAGCGTGACATCGCCATCGCCGTCAAGAACGCACGCGAGGTCGCGTTGCTGCCGTTCACCTCGGCGTCCCGCTAGATCGCATCAGGGCAAGAACGGAGTACACACATGAAGCTGATCCTTACCGCTGAGGTCGACCACCTGGGTGCGGCCGGCGACACCGTCGAGGTCAAGGACGGGTACGGGCGGAATTTTCTGCTACCCCGCGGTCTGGCCGTGGTGGCCTCCCGCGGCGCGCAGAAACAGGCCGAGTCGATCCGGAAGTCCCGCGAGGCCAAGGTCGTGCACGACCGCGAGCACGCCGCTGAACTCAAGGCCGCCATCATCGCCCTGGGCCCGATCTCGCTGGCCGTGAAGGTGGCTGGCGACACCGGCAAACTGTTCGGTTCGGTGACTGCCTCCGATATCGCGGTGGCCATCAAGAAGGCCGGCGGCCCGAGCATCGACAAGCGCTCGGTGCGCCTGCCCAAGGCCCACATCAAGGAAACCGGCAGCCACACCGTCGCGGTGCATCTGCATCCCGAGGTCGACGTGGATGTCGCACTCGATATCGTCGGTCAGGGCTAGATCACTCAACGCACACGATTCCCCGGTGGTGGCCGAAAAGGGCCGCCCCGGGGAATCGTCGTTTGCGGGCGAACTTCTCGACTCGGCGGTGCCGCAGCTAACGTAACCGTGCGTTTACCCGGGCATCCGCCGCCGGAAACACAACACGCCCGGAACGGCAACCCGGACCGACACGCCGGTCGACCTACCATCCACAACCACCCGACCGGGTTAATCTGCGCTTACGTGGTGGTATCCGATTTAATTTCACAGTGATCCACAGGTTCTCCCCAACCCGCCAACACACTTGCGCATGGCTATGCACAAGCCACTAACAGGTTGATGAACAACCCCGGTTTGTGATGGTCCCAGCAACGTCTAGCGTTTCCCGGGGAAGCTCCCTCTGACCGCCCCGCCGGGGCCTGAACGTCGGTGCCCCGTTCTATCGTGACGCTGTGGAATCGAACCCACGTTCGACGGATGTTGCCGGACCTGCCGAGAGGAGTTGGGGAAGCCCAATGGCGGTTGTAGACGACCTGGGGCAGCCGGGCACGAGCTCGCCTGCGCCCGCGGAGGAGTTCGGCCGCCAGCCCCCGCAGGACCTTGCTGCCGAACAGTCCGTGCTGGGCGGGATGCTGCTCAGCAAGGACGCCATCGCCGACGTGCTGGAGCGGCTGCGTCCGGGGGACTTCTACCGTCCCGCCCACCAGAACGTTTACGACGCGGTGTTGGACCTGTACGCGCGCGGCGACCCGGCCGATCCCGTCACCGTGGCCGCGGAGTTGGACCGCAGGGGGCTGCTGCGCCGCATCGGCGGGGCGCCGTATCTGCACACCCTGATCTCGACGGTGCCCACCGCCGCCAACGCCGGCTACTACGCGGGAATCGTGGCCGAGAAGGCACTGCTGCGCCGTCTCGTGGAGGCCGGCACCCGCGTGGTGCAGTACGGCTACGCCGGTGCCGAGGGCGCCGACGTCAACGAGATCGTCGACCGCGCCCAGGCCGAGATATACGACGTCACCGAACGGCGTACCACCGAGGACTTCGTCGTGTTGGAGACACTGCTGCAGCCGACGATGGACGAGATCGACGCAATCGCCTCCCAAGGCGGCATCTCCCGTGGCGTGCCGACCGGCTTCACCGAACTCGATGAGGTGACAAACGGTCTGCACCCGGGACAGATGATCGTGATCGCGGCGAGGCCGGGTATGGGGAAGGCCCTCAAGCTGGACACGCCCCTGCCGACACCGACCGGGTGGACCACCATGGGTGACGTATCTGTCGGCGACTACCTGATCGGTGCCGACGGTAAGCCGACCCGCGTCGTTGCGGCCACCGATGTGATGTTGGGCCGGCCGTGCTTTGAGGTCGAGTTCTCCGACGGCACGGTGATCGTCGCCGATGCTGAGCATCAGTGGCTGACCGACACTCGGGCATCTCGGAAATCGGCGCAGGCCGCCGCTGTCGGATACAACCGAACCCGTCATCAGCACACGTTTTCCGCGGTACGAACCACGCGGGAGATCGTTGAGACGCTCCGCTGCACAACAAAAGATCGCCGTTTAAACCACTCCGTGGTCAACGCAAAGCCGCTGCAGACACCGGAGCGTGAGTTGCTCGTCGCGCCGTACACGCTTGGTGCTTGGTTAGGGGACGGAACCAGTGCCAGCGCGCAGATCACTTCGGCCGATCCCGAAATCATCATGCACATCGAAGCCGAGGGCATTGAAGCGCATAAGTCAGATGCAGCGATCTACCGCTATCAACTCCGCCTGCCTGCCCCCGGCGCCATTGCTCCACGGTCATGCGTTGTCTGCCGCAAGGACTTTGTCCCACACACAAGTCAAGTTCGGACATGTGGTCGTTCATGCGGAGGGCGGGCGCGTTTCGTCTCTGCTCCTGTCCCGTTGCCCACCTGTTCCCGGTGCGGCGGATCGTCGAGCGGTCTTCAACTCTGCCAAACCTGCCGGAATACGGTAGGCACGTTGCAGGGCCGCCTGCGGACCATCGGGGTTCTCGGCGCGAAGCACATCCCAATCGAATACCTGCGCGCATCTGAACCCCAGCGCCGCGCATTGCTTGCGGGACTCCTGGACACCGACGGCACCGTCACCAACGGCGGAGCTATTCAGTTCAGCGTGACCGATCGACGCCTGGCCGATGACGTATTCGAACTCGTCGTCGGTCTGGGCTATCGGTGCCAACGTGCGACCAAGCGTGTCCGCGGACGCTCGGAGGCGACCTCTACCGCCTACATCCTGAACTTCTCGACCGAGGACGACGTTTTCCGACTCCACAGGAAGAACTTGGCCCATAAGGAACGGCGCGCCAACGTTGGCACCGCCCGTTCCGGGTCCCGTTTCATCACCGATGTGCGGCCGATACCCAGCGTGCCTGTCCGTTGCGTCGAGGTCGATAACGAGGACCACCTCTACCTCGCCAGCCATGCGATGATTCCGACGCATAACTCCACGCTTGGCCTTGATTTCCTACGCTCCTGCTCTATCAAGAACCGGATGGCGAGCGTCGTGTTCTCGCTCGAGATGAGTAAGTCCGAGATCGTGATGCGCCTGCTGTCCGCGGAGGCGAAGATCAAACTTGCCGATATGCGCTCGGGCCGGATGAGCGATGACGACTGGACCCGGCTGGCGCGGCGGATGAGCGAGATCAGCGAGGCGCCGCTCTACATCGATGATTCACCCAACCTGACGATGATGGAGATCCGCGCCAAGGCACGGCGGCTGCGGCAGAAGTCCGATCTGCGGCTCATCGTGATCGACTACCTGCAGCTGATGACGTCGGGCAAAAAGGTCGAGTCACGTCAGCAGGAGGTGTCCGAATTCTCCCGTCAGCTCAAGCTATTGGCCAAGGAGCTGGAAGTGCCGGTGGTGGCGATGAGCCAGCTCAACCGCGGGCCGGAGCAGCGCACCGACAAGAAGCCCATGCTGGCCGACCTTCGCGAGTCCGGTGCCATCGAGCAGGACGCCGACATGGTGATCTTGCTGCACCGCCCAGATGCGTTTGAGCGCGACGATCCGCGCGGCGGCGAGGCCGATCTGATCCTGGCCAAGCATCGCAACGGCCCGACCAAGACGGTGACGGTGGCGCATCAACTGCATCTGTCGCGGTTTACGAATATGGCGCGCCAGTAGACGACAACTGTAGGTTCCACGTTTCGGTGGCGCAATTCCATTTTTCTTGGCGCACCGATGGCGAATGCGCCGGAATCTCATTAGCTTAGCTAGCTGTCTGTTGACGGTGGGCGTGCTGTAGTGCCACGCTGAGGTTGCGGTGGTCGTCTCACCGCGCGGAGCAAGCGATGGCGGTGCCAGTTCGGGTGGACTTGAGT
>CAMCWJ010000144.1 GCA_945882475.1 Bifidobacterium breve | reverse complement strand
CAGCGAGGCGTTGCTGATGCCGAAGTTGCTCTGGATCGAGGCGACGGCGCCGTTGATCACCGCGCTGTCGTAGCCGAACAGCAGACCGCCGAGTGCGGCGACTGAGGCGATGCGCACCGCGCCGCGCCCGGACCCGGTGTCCGCGTCGTCGAACACCGACGGCACGTCGCTCGCGGGGCCTTGACCGGACATGTGACTTGCCTTTCCGCAGATGACTTACCGCAAATGAAGCCGAACCTGTGGCAACACGATTCCACAGACCCCGCCCGAACACCGCGATATCGGCGGCAAACACCTCAGTGGCGGCCGCCCGCGCCTACCGTCAACTCGGTATGGATCTCCCGTAACCGCGCCACGTCCAGGCCGCTCAGTGAGGTGAGGTGGCGCCGCCGGGGACTGCCCGGTACCTCGACGTCGTTGGGCACCACCAGAACCGGACATCCGGCGTCCTCGGCGGCGGCCGCGCCGGTGACGGAATCCTCGATGGCCAGGCAGAGCGCCGGGTCAAGCCCGAGCAGGTCGGCGGCCCTGCGGTAGGCGTCCGGCGCGGGCTTGCCGTGAGCCACCTCGTCCCCGCAGACGCTGAAGGCGAAGTAGTGCCGGCCGATGCTCTGCAGCGCCCGTTCGGTGAGCGCCCGGCGGGTGTTGGTCACCAGTGCCATCGGCACCCCGTCGGCGGCCAGCGCGTCGAGCAGTTCACGAGCGCCCTCGCACCACGGCAGCCCACCGTCGAACAACTCACCGGTGTAGTCGTGCAGCCAGTCGGCGGTGGCCGCCATCTCGTCGGGATCGGGATCGCGACCCAGGTCGGTGTAGACGATCCGCATGACGCCCTCGGAGGATCCGCCGACGGTGGCGGCCCGCACGTCTGGGGTCAGCACACCGCCGAGGCGCGCATAGAGCTCCTGCAGCGCGATGTCCCAGAGCTTCTCGGAGTCAACGAGCGTGCCGTCCATGTCGAAGAGCACGGCACGCATGGCGGTGATTCTGTCACTGAAATTTGTCAGACCGCAGTGCAATGCTCGTGCCATGTCCTTAACCGCAACGTCAACGGACGCCGACGCCGCGCCGGCAACCGACGTCGACGTGACTCCCGGTGAACGGCTCGGCGTTCTCTTCGAGCAGCTCTCGGAGTTGACCGGTCAGCGCAACGCGATCGATGGACGCATCGTCGACATCATTGCCGAGATTGATAGTGCCGGCCTGTGGGGCGCTACCGGGGCTCGATCGGTCACCGCCCTGGTGGCCTGGAAGACCGGCACCTCGCGGGGCAATGCCGCTGCCCTTGCGGGCGTGGCCCACCGGCTGGAGTCGTTTCCCCGCTGCGCCCAGGGCCTGCGGGAGGGCCGACTGTCGTTGGACCAGGTCGGGGTGATCGCCGCCCGCGCGGGTGACGGGTCCGATGCGCACTACGCGCAGTTGGCCGAGGTGGCCACAGTCAGCCAACTGTGCACCGCGATCAAGCTGGAACCGCGCCCCGATCCCGGCCCGCGGCCCGATCCGCAGCCCGCAATCACCAAAACCAGCGATGGCGCGTTCGATTTCTGGCGGATCACCCTGCCGCACGTCGAATCAGCCACATTCGAAGCCGCCCTGCAATCCCACCGCGACGCGCTGACCGCCGAGTGGAAACACGACCGGGACGGTGGCGACGCTGCACCGGACGTAGCGAATTGGAGCACGGGGCAGCCCCCGATGCCGACGACCATCGACGCCTTCATGCGACTGGTGGAGACCGGATGGGATGGCGAGGTTCAACGCCGGCCCCATGGACAGCGCACCAACGTGGTGGTGCACCTCGATGTCGACCAGAAGATCGGCGCACTGCACCTCGGCCCACTGCTACCCGAGTCCGAGCGGCAGTATCTGACCTGCGATGCCACCTGTGAAGTGTGGTTCACCCGCGACGGCGAAGTGATCGGCTCCGGTCGAACCACCCGCACGATCAGTCGCCGTCTGCGCCGTGCGCTCGAGCACCGCCATCGCTCCTGCGCCGTCCCCGGCTGCGGAACCACCCGCGGTCTGCACGCACATCACATCCGGCACTGGGAAGACGGTGGCGAGACCGAGTTGAACAACCTGGTGCTGCTATGCCCCTACCACCACCGTCTGCACCATCGGGGCATCATCACCATCACCGGGCCCGCCGGTAGTCTCGTCGTAACCGATAGCGACGGCGAGGAACTGAGCCCCAGATCATTGGCTCGCCCGCCCAGTGGCCCCCCGCCATCCGTCGCGCCCTGCCCCGGCCCGACGGGCGAGCGGGCCGACTGGTGGTGGTACGAACCCTTCCAACCGCAAGCTCCACCTGAGACCAACTGATGATGGGGCGGGCACGCCCTCAATCCTCCGGGTTGTAGCCGAGGTTGGGGCCGAGCCAGCGCTCGGCTTCGGCCAAAGTCCACCCCTTGCGTTTTGCGTAGTCGGCCACCTGGTCCTGGGCCAGCCGTCCCACCACGAAATACTGCGACTGCGGGTGCGAGAAGTACCAGCCGCTGACGGCGGCGCCGGGCCACATCGCCATCGACTCGGTCAGTTCGATGCCGGTTCGCTTCTGCACGTCCATCAAGTCCCAGATCGTCGTCTTCTCGGTGTGCTCCGGGCAGGCCGGGTAGCCCGGCGCGGGGCGGATCCCGACGTACTTTTCACCGATGAGAGCCTCGTTATCCAACTGCTCGTCGGGCTGGAATCCCCAGAACTCCTTACGGACCCGTTGGTGCATCCGTTCGGCGAACGCCTCTGCCAGCCGGTCGGCGAGCGACTCCAGCAGGATCGCGCTGTAGTCGTCATTGGCGGCCTTGAACTCGTCGATCTTCACGTGGCTACCAAGCCCCGTAGTGACGGCGAAGGCGCCGACGTAGTCCGCCAGACCGGTGTCCTTGGGAGCGATGAAGTCGCCCAGGCTCCGGTTCGGGATGCCGTCGCGGTGCTCACCCTGCTGACGCAGGTTGTGCAACGTGGCCAACACCTCGGTGCGGGTCTCGTCGGTGTAGACCTCGACGTCCTCGACACCCGCGCCGACCGCGTTCGCCGGGAAGAACCCGATCACCCCGTTGGCGGTCAGCCACTTCTCCTTGATCAGGGTGTCGAGCATCGCCTGAGCGTCGTCGTAGAGCTTGCGGGCAGTCTCCCCCGACACCGGGTTGTTGAGGATGTCGGGGAAGCGGCCCTTCATCTCCCAGGCGTTGAAGAACGGCTGCCAGTCGATGTACTCGCGGAGTTCGGCGAGGTCGTAGTCGCCGAACTCGCGGACACCGAGACCCTGGGCGGGAACCGGCGGGGTGTAGCCGGTCCACTCGATCGGCGTCCGGTTCGCGCGGGCCTTCTGCAGTGTCAGCATCGACCGCTCGTTCTTCTGCGCATGCCGTTCGCGCAGGGATGCGTAGTCCACCTCGGTGGCCTCCAGCAGCGCCGGACGCTGCTTGTCGTCGAGCAGCGCCGCAGCCACCGGCACCGACCGGGACGCATCCTTGACCCACACCACCGGGCCGGAACGGCGCGGCGATATCTTCACCGCCGTGTGCGCGCGAGAGGTGGTCGCACCACCGATCAGCAGCGGGATCTGCAGACCCTGCCGTTCCATCTCGACGGCGAAGTTGACCATCTCATCCAGCGACGGGGTGATCAGCCCGGAAAGCCCGATGATGTCGGCGTCGTGCTCTTTTGCCGCGTCGATGATCTTCTGCGCGGGAACCATCACACCGAGGTCGATGACTTCAAAGTTGTTGCACTGCAGAACGACTCCGACGATGTTCTTGCCGATATCGTGGACGTCGCCCTTAACCGTCGCCATGATGATCGTGCCGTTGGTGTCCTTGCTCGCGGCTCGCCCGTCCTCCGTATCCGTGCTCGCACCCGCGCCGGCCGCTGTTTTCTCCGCCTCGATGTAGGGCAACAGGTAGGCGACGGCCTTCTTCATCACCCGGGCCGACTTCACCACCTGGGGCAGGAACATCTTGCCGGCGCCGAAGAGGTCACCGACGACGTTCATGCCGTCCATCAGCGGGCCCTCGATCACCTCGATCGGCCGCCCGCCCGCGGCGGCGATCTCGGCACGCAATTCCTCGGTGTCGGCGTCGACGTTGGCGTCGATACCTTTGACCAGAGCGTGGGTGATCCGCTCGCGGACCGGAAGAGCACGCCACTCGGCAACTCCTGCGTCAGCGGGTCCGTCCGTGCTGTTGAATCGCTCGGCGATCTCCAGCAGTCGTTCTGCCGCGTCCCCGCGACGGTTCAGAACGACGTCTTCGATGCGCTCCCGCAGTTCGGGGTCGATCGAGTCGTAAGGCACCAGGGCACCGGCGTTGACGATGCCCATGTCCAAGCCGGCCTTGATCGCGTGGAACAGGAACACCGCATGGATCGCCTCGCGGACCGGGTTGTTGCCGCGGAACGAGAACGACACATTTGAGATGCCACCCGAGATGTGCACGCCGGGAAGGTTTTCCTTGATCCAGGCGCACGCCTCGATGAAGTCGATCCCGTACGTCGCGTGCTCCTCGATACCGGTCGCCAGCGCGAAGCAGTTCGGGTCGAAGATGATGTCCTCGGCCGGGAAGCCGACCTCGTCGGTCAAAATCCGGTAGGCGCGCCCGAAGATCTCCTGGCGCCGCACCAGATTGTCGGCCTGACCCTGCTCGTCGAAGGCCATCACGACGACGGCGGCGCCATACTTGCGGCACAGTCGAGCCTCGCGGACGAACTTCTCCTCGCCCTCCTTCAGGGAGATCGAGTTGACGATCGGCTTGCCCTGGACGTTCTTCAGGCCCGTCTCCATGACCTCCCACTTGGAGGAATCGATCATCACGGGAACGCGACTGATATCGGGCTCGGCGGCGATCAGCTTGGTGAACCGGTCCATCGCGGCGACGCCGTCGATCATGCCCTCGTCCATGTTGATGTCGATGATCTGCGCGCCGACCTCGACCTGTTGCAGGGCGACCGATAGCGCGGTGTCGTAGTCCCCGGCCTTGATCAGGTTGCGGAACCGGGCGGAGCCGGTGATGTTGGTGCGCTCACCAATGTTGACGAACAGAGAATCCTCGGTGATGTTGAGCGGCTCCAGGCCGGAAAGCCGGGTGGCGACGGCAATGCGCGGCACCTCCCTGGGTGGCACGCCCTCGACGACGCGCGCGATCTCGGCGATATGCGGCGGCGCCGTTCCGCAACAACCACCGACCAGGTTGACCAGTCCGGCCTCGGCGAACTCCGCGAGGTAGCCGGCCTGGTGCTCCGGGGACTCGTCGTATTCGCCGAAGGCGTTGGGCAGGCCCGCGTTGGGATAGCAGGAGACGAAAGTGTCTGCGATCCTGGACAACTCGGCGATGTAGGGCCGCATCTCGGGGGCGCCCAGGGCGCAATTCAGGCCGACCGCGATCGGACGGGAGTGCCTGATCGAGTTCCAGAACGCTTCGGTGACCTGACCCGATAACGTGCGCCCGGAGGCATCGGTGATGGTGCCTGAGATGATCACCGGCCATCGGCGTCCGCGTTCCTCGAAGAGTGTCTCAACGGCGAACACCGCCGCCTTGGCGTTGAGCGAGTCGAAGATCGTCTCGATGATCAGCAGATCGGAGCCACCGTCGACTAGGCCGTTGGCGGCTTCAAGATAGGCGGCCACCAGCTGGTCGTAGGACACGTTGCGGGCGCCGGGGTCATTGACGTCCGGGGAGATCGACGCGGTCCTCGTCGTCGGCCCGATGGCGCCGGCGACATAGCGGGGCTTGGCGCCAGTGCTGAACTCGTCGCAAACCTTGCGGGCCAGGGCGGCGCCGGCGTAGTTCAGCTCGTAGGCCAGCTCGTGCATGTCGTAATCGGCAAGGGACACCGAGTTGGAGTTGAACGTGTTGGTCTCCAGGATGTCCGCACCGGCCTCGAGGTATTCACGGTGAATGGTCTCGATGATGTCCGGCTGCGTGAGGGTGAGCAGATCGTTGTTGCCCTGAAGGGCGGTCGGCCACTCCGCGAACCGCTCGCCGCGATAGCCGGCCTCATCCGGCCGGTCCCGCTGGATCGCCGTACCCATCGCGCCGTCGATCACCATGATCCGGCTGCGCAGAGTGGCCGTCAGCTCGTCGGTGCAGTCGGGGCGGATATCTGCCGTGAGGCGGATGTCTTCTGGGGCGCGCAAACTGATTCCTTCCACAGCGGAAGGCGTCCTTAACTCTGCCGAGCGTGGCGGATTCCGGGGAGAACCCGAACCCGTTGCAACGCCTCTCGACCAGAAAATCCTACGCGGTCACCCTGGTCGCCGTCTCGCCAGTCGCCGCGAACCGCCCGGACCACTTGCGGCTCCCAGCAACCCAGCAGGGCTTAGGCTGACAACGTGACCTCGTGGAACCTGCGTGGATCGGACGGCCGCAGCCTGCCTGAACTGCACAACACGGTGATCGTGGCCGCGTTCGAGGGCTGGAACGACGCCGGCGACGCGGCCAGTGACGCCCTCGAGCACCTCGACGCGATCTGGGAGGCCCAACTGATCCTCGAGATTGACGACGAGGCGTACTACGACTATCAGGTGAACCGGCCGGTGATCCGCCAGGTCGACGGCGTAACCCGAGAATTGGTGTGGCCGTCAATGCAGATCTCGCACTGCCGCCCGCCCGGCTCTGACCGCGACATCGTGCTGATGCACGGCGTGGAACCCAACATGCGCTGGCGTAGTTTCTGCGCCGAACTGCTCGGCATTGCCGACAAACTCAATGTCGACACCGTCGTCATCCTCGGTGCGCTGCTGGCCGACACCCCGCACACCCGACCGGTTCCGGTGTCCGGGGCGGCCTACTCGCCGGAGTCGGCGAAGTTCTTCGGGCTCGAGGAGTCCCGCTACGAGGGACCCACTGGAATCGCCGGGGTCTTTCAGGACGCCTGCGTGGCCGCCGGCATCCCGGCCGTGACGTTCTGGGCGGCGGTGCCGCACTACGTGTCCCAGCCGCCCAACCCGAAGGCCACCGTCGCGTTGCTGACCCGCGTCGAGGAGGTGCTCGACGTCGAGGTGCCGCTGGCGGACCTGCCGGCTCAGGCCGAGGAGTGGGAACAGGCCGTCACCGAGATGACCACCGAGGACGAGGAGATCGCCGACTACGTGACCAGCCTCGAAGAGCGCGGCGACGCCGAGATCGACGTCAACGAGGCGCTGTCGAAGGTGGACGGGGACACTCTGGCCGCGGAGTTCGAGCGCTACCTGCGTCGCCGGGGCCGCTAGCCGGTCACAGAACCGTCAGCATCTTCCTGCGCCATCCGCCCAAGGCCGTTATCGCGGCTGACAGCTGGTGCGATACCGTCAATCTGCGGGCTGCACGATTCCCGGCGCCCTGATCTGTCCGTACCAACGTCCGTACCGATATGAGGACCCCATGAGACTTGCCATGACCGAGGCGGACACCGCCTTCCGCGACGAGTTGCGCG
>CAMCWJ010000143.1 GCA_945882475.1 Bifidobacterium breve | reverse complement strand
GCTTCGACGTGCGGTGGGAGGCGGCCGAGGAACTGCAATTCCGATACCGGCATTCGGTGCTGAAGACCTCCGCCGACCTGATCGTGCTCGAGGTGGAATTCGCCCTCGATCCGGCCGGCTGCTCGGCGCCGCTGCGCTACGCCGAACTGGCTGCGGCACTGGGTGTCCCGGTCGGTGAGCGGACCGACCCGGCCGCGGTGCGCGCGGCGGTGCTGGCACTGCGCGCCGGCAAGGGCATGGTGCTCGACGCCACCGATCACGACACCTGGAGCGTGGGATCGTTCTTCACCAACCCGGTGGTGCCGGTGGATCAGTTCGAGCGGTTGCGAGCCGACGCCGGCGAACCGGTGCCGCATTACCCCGCGCCCGACGGGGTGAAACTGGCCGCCGGCTGGCTGGTGGAGCACGCCGGTTTCGGCCGTGGTTTCCCCGGAGCCGGGCCGTGCCGGCTTTCCACCAAACATGCCCTGGCGTTGACCAATCGGGGCGCAGCCACCACCGCCGATGTGCTGGCGCTCGCGCGCACCGTGCGCGACGGCGTGTATTCCAGGTTCGGGGTCACGCTGGTGCCCGAACCCGTGCTGGTCGGTTGTGCGCTGTAGCCGCTGACCGCACGGGTGCAAAGATGGACGGATGCGCGCCTCCCAATCGAGCGACGGCGAATTCAGCGTGCTGCCGCGGCGGGTGGCGGTGCTGTCCGTGCACACCTCGCCACTGGCCCAGCCGGGCATCGGAGACGCCGGCGGGATGAACGTGTACGTGCTGCAGACCGCGCTGCATCTGGCCCGGCGGGGGGTCGAGGTCGAGATCTTCACCCGGGCCACCTCCTCGGCCGATGCGCCGGTGGTGTCGGTGGCTCCGGGCGTGCTGGTCCGCAACGTGGTGGCCGGGCCGTTCGAGGGCCTCGACAAGAACGACCTGCCGACCCAGTTGTGCGCGTTCACCGCCGGCGTACTGCGTGCGGAGGCCAACCACGAGCCGGGGTACTACGACGTGGTGCATTCGCACTACTGGCTGTCAGGGCAGGTCGGCTGGCTGGCCCGGGATCGTTGGGCGGTGCCACTGGTGCACACCGCGCACACCCTCGCGGCGGTCAAGAACGCATCGCTGGCCGAGGGCGACCTGCCCGAGCCACCGCTGCGTGCGGTCGGCGAGCAGCAGGTGGTAGACGAGGCGGACCGGCTGATCGTCAACACCGCAGAGGAGGCGCGCCAGATGGTGTCGCTGCATCACGCCGATCCGAAGCGGATCGACATCGTGCATCCGGGCGTGGATCTGGCGACCTTCACCCCGGGTGACCGGGCGGCGGCCCGCGCGGCGCTAGGACTGCCCGCGCACGAGCCGATCGTGGCGTTCGTCGGCCGGATCCAGCCGCTGAAAGCTCCGGACGTTCTGCTGCGCGCCGCGGCGCTGCTGCCGGGCGTGCGGGTACTGATCGCCGGGGGGCCCTCCGGCACCGGCCATGGCACCCCCGACACCCTGACCTCACTCGCTGCCGAACTCGGGATCAGCGACCGGGTCACCTTCCTGCCGCCCCAGCCGCGCGAGCAACTCGTCAATGTGTACCGCGCAGCCGATCTCGTTGCGGTGCCGAGCTATTCGGAATCCTTCGGCCTGGTCGCGGTGGAGGCGCAAGCCTGCGGCACCCCGGTGGTCGCGGCCGCGGTCGGCGGTCTGCCGGTGGCGGTGGCGGACGGCAGCAGTGGAACACTGGTTGTCGGGCATGATCCGGCTCACTGGGCCGAGGCCATCGCCGCACTGCTCGCCGCCGACCCGGCCGCGCTCAGCGCGGCAGCCCTCGCCCACGCCCAGCAGTTCTCCTGGGACAACACCGTCGACGGGTTGCTGGGCGCATATTGTCGGGCGATGACCGATTACGCCGGATCCCACCGACGCGGCGGGGCGACCGAGTTGACCGCGCGCCGCGGCGGCCTGCGCTGGACTCGGCGGCGGGGCGTGCGGGCGTGACGACCGAGGAAAGCGTCGCCCGTGCGATCGAGGACATCCTCGTCGATCACGCCCTGACCTACACCCGCCACGAGGGCGCCCACGGCGGACTGGCAGGTCTCATCGTGGAACTGCCCGGCGAACGCAAGCTGACCACCAATACCTTGCTGAGCATCGGCGAGCATTCGGTGCGGGTGGAGGCGTTCGTCTGTCGCAAGCCCGACGAGAACCACGAGGGTGTCTACCGGTTCCTGCTCAAGCGCAACCGCCGGCTTTACGGCGTGGCCTACACGCTGGACAACATCGGCGACATCTCCCTGATCGGCCGCATCGCGCTCGACGTGGTCAACGCCGACGAGATCGACCGGGTGCTCGGTCAGGTCGTGGAGGCCGTCGACAATGACTTCAACACCCTGCTGGAACTCGGCTTCGCCACCTCCATCCGCAAGGAGTGGGCCTGGCGGGTCTCCCGCGGGGAATCGCTGAAGAACCTGAAGGCCTTCCGGCACCTGATCGAGGACGGCAACGACGAGGAACAGACCGGAAACGGCCACTCGGGCGTAACCGACCCGTGAGAGACTTCCGCGCATGGCTGATTCCTCCACGCTGATCCTGCTTCGCCACGGCCAGAGCCAGTGGAACGCGACCAACCAGTTCACCGGCTGGGTCGATGTCGACCTGACCGACAAGGGCCGCGCCGAGGCGGTTCGGGCCGGTGAGCTGATCGCCCAGGAGGACCGACTACCCGACGTGCTGTACACCTCCCTGCTGCGCCGCGCGATCATCACCGCGCACCTCGCCCTCGACGCCGCCGACCGGCTGTGGATTCCGGTGCACCGCGATTGGCGGCTCAACGAACGCCACTACGGCGCGTTGCAGGGCCTGGACAAGGCCGAGACCAAGGCGAAGTACGGCGACGAACAGTTCATGCTCTGGCGGCGCAGCTACGACACACCGCCGCCACCGATCGAACGCGGCAGCACCTACAGCCAGGACGCCGACCCGCGCTACGCCGACATCGACGGTGGCCCGCTGACCGAGTGCCTCGCCGACGTGATCGCCAGGTTCGTGCCGTACTACGAGCAGGAGATCGTCGGCGACCTCAGGGCCGGCCGGACGGTGCTGATCGCCGCGCACGGCAATTCGCTGCGTGCCCTGGTGAAGTATCTGGACGGGATGTCCGACGAGGACGTCGTGGGGCTGAACATCCCGACCGGCATTCCATTGCGCTACGACCTCGACGCCGATCTGAAGCCGCTCGTTCCCGGCGGCAGGTACCTCGATCCCGACGCCGCCGCCGCCGGCGCGGCCGCCGTCGCGAACCAGGGCGCGAAATAGTCGCTGCGTCGGGCGGGGCAACGAACATCAGGTGAACAGCTGCCCAACTCCGTAGCGGCAGATTGTGACGTTAATCCGCTTAGTTGCATCGTGTTTCCGTGACGTTCGCCAACTGCGTACGATTTGGTCGTGAGTGTTGGTGCGGTGGCGCTCACCGCCACCCTCGCGGGACTGGTCGGTCTCGCACTCGGGTACCTGATCGCCGCGGCGGTCAGGTCCCGGCTCGCCGACCGTCGCAACCGCGCCACACCCCCCCAGGCCCCGATGTCAGTCGCTGAGGCATTGCAGCGCACGGTCGCCCAGGCGCCGATCGGTGTGGTCGTTGTCGACAGCCTGCGCGACGTCGTGGTCAGCAACGACCGCGCCGTGGAGTTGGGCCTGGTTCGCGACCGCCTGCTCGACGATCGGATCTGGGCCGCCGCTCAGCAGACCCTGGACACCGGCGAAGAGGTCGAGATTGAACTGGGCGCACCGCGCGGGGTTCCGGCGGGCCGGTGGGGCATGTCGGTGCGCGGTCACATCCGGTTGCTCAGCGACGAGCCTCCGCGTCTGGCGGTCGTCTACCTCGACGACGAGTCCGAGCAGGCCCGGATGGAGGCCAGCCGGCGCGACTTCGTGGCCAACGTGAGCCACGAACTCAAAACCCCGGTGGCCGCGATGGGGGTACTCGCCGAGGCACTGCTGGAGTCCACCGACGATCCCGAAACGATAAAGCGATTCGGCAACAAGCTCTACACCGAGTCGCGGCGGCTGGCCGCAATGGTGGGTGAGATCATCGAGCTGTCCCGGCTGCAGGGCGCCGAGCGGCTGCCCGATCTGGTCGAAGTGGACGTCGATACCGTTGTCCAGGAAGCTATTTCGAGGCACAAGGTCGCCGCCGACAATGTCGATATCAAGGTCAGCACCGACGCGCCGGTCGGATTCCGGATGCTGGGCGACCAGCCGCTACTGGTGACCGCAGTGGCCAACCTCATCTCCAACGCGATCGCCTACTCACCGGCGGGGTCGACGGTGTCGATCAGTCGCCGGCGTTGCGACGGCGAGGTCGAGATCGCGGTGACCGACCGTGGCATCGGGATCGCTCTGGCCGATCAGGAGCGGGTCTTCGAGCGGTTCTTCCGGGTGGACAAGGCCCGGTCGCGCGCCACCGGCGGAACCGGCCTGGGGCTGGCCATCGTCAAACACGTCGCCGCCAACCACAACGGCAGCATCCGGCTCTGGAGCCGGCCCGGAACCGGCTCGACCTTCACCCTGTCCATTCCCGCGTACGACGGTGGCGACACCGAGGACGACCATGCTCGAGAAGAGGAGACGCAGTGATCCGAGTACTTATCGTCGAGGACGAGGAGTCCCTGGCCGATCCGCTGGCGTATCTGTTGCGCAAGGAGGGATTCGAGGCCACCGTCGTGGGCGACGGCACCTCCGCGCTGACCGAATTCGACCGCTCCGGTGCCGACATCGTGCTGCTCGATCTAATGCTGCCCGGTATCAGCGGCACCGACGTGTGCAAGCAGTTGCGATCACGTTCCAGCGTGCCGGTGATCATGGTGACCGCCCGCGACGCCGAGATCGACAAAGTTCTGGGCCTCGAACTCGGCGCCGACGACTACGTCACCAAGCCCTACTCGGCGCGTGAGCTGATCGCCCGGATCCGGGCTGTGCTGCGTCGCGGTGTGGAGGCCGACGACCTCGCCTTCGGCGACGTCGTGCTGGAGGTCGGCCCGGTCCGGATGGATGTCGAGCGCCACGTCGTCAGCGTCCACGGCGGCCAGATCTCGTTGCCGCTCAAGGAGTTCGACCTGCTGGAGTACCTGATGCGCAACAAGGGCCGGGTGCTGACCCGGGGTCAGCTCATCGACCGCGTCTGGGGGGCGGACTACGTCGGCGACACCAAGACTCTCGACGTTCACGTCAAGCGGTTGCGGTCCAAAATCGAGTCCGACCCGGCCAACCCGGCGCATTTGGTGACGGTGCGCGGGCTGGGCTACAAGCTCGAGGGCTGAGCGGCGGTCGCCGGGTGCACGGCGATCAGCGGGAAGCCGCTGCGGCGCTTGCAGACCGCCGCCAGTTCGGCGTAAGCCCCCTCGCCGAGGAGTTCGGTGAGTTCCGGGGCGTAGGACACCCACACCGGCTTGCTGCCGACATGCGCGGCCGGATCACCGGTGCAGTACCAGTGCAGGTCCTCACCGCCCTCGCCCCAGCCCCTCCGGTCGTATTCGGTGACCGTGGTCTTGAGGATCTCGGTGCCGTCCGGCCGGGTCACCCACTCCTGGGTGCGCCGGATCGGAAGTTGCCAGCAGACGTCCGGCTTCATCGTCAGCGGCTCCACCCCGAGCTTCAGGGCCTTACTGTGCAGCGCGCACCCCACACCGCCGGCGAAGCCGGGACGATTCAGAAAGATGCAGGCGCCCTTGTACTTTCGGGTCCGAAGGTTCGGCTCGTCCTCGTAGGAGTCCATCTCCAGATAGCCCTTGCGGCCCATGCCCTTGTCGCGGAACTGCCAGTCGGCGTCGGTCAACGTCTCCACCGCGGCGTCGAGGCGGGCCCGGTCGTCGTCGTCGGACAGAAACGCCCCGTGCGAGCAGCAGCCGTCGTCCGGCCGGTCGGCCACCGTGCCCTGGCAGGCCGGGGTGCCGAAGACGCAGGTCCAGTTCGACATCAGCCAGGTCAGGTCGGCGGCGATCAGGTGTTCACCGTTGGCCGGGTCGTAGAACTCCACCCATTCCCGGGCGAAGTTCAACCCGACCTCGCCATTGCGCCGTCGTGTCACAGGGAAACACCGTAGACCCGCTAGGTTATAGATCGTGCGATTGGGCGTACTCGACGTGGGTAGCAATACCGTGCACCTGTTGGTGGTGGACGCCCATCGGGGTGGGCACCCGACACCGATGAGTTCCACCAAGTCCTCCCTTCGGCTAGCCGAGGCGATGGACGATGGCGGCAAGCTCACCCGCCGAGGTGCGGACAAGCTGATCGCCACCGTCGACGAGTTCGCCAAGATCGCGGCCAACTCCGGGTGCGCGGACCTGATGGCGTTCGCGACCTCCGCGGTGCGCGACGCCCGCAACTCCGAGGACGTGCTGGCCCGGGTCCGCGCCGAGACCGGGGTGGACCTTCAGGTGCTCTCCGGGGTGGATGAGTCCCGGTTGACGTTCCTGGCTGTGCGGCGTTGGTACGGCTGGAGCGTGGGCCGTATCACCGCCCTGGACATCGGTGGTGGATCGCTGGAGCTCTCCAGTGGGGTCGACGAGGCACCGGAGGTAGCGCTGTCGCTTCCGCTGGGCGCGGGCCGGCTGACCCGGGAGTGGCTGGCGGAGGACCCGCCGGGTCGGCGTCGGGTGGACAAGCTGCGGGACTGGCTCGACGACAGACTTGCCCAGCCCAGCAAGGCGCTGCTGGCGGCCGGCCCGCCCGACCTGGCGGTCGGTACCTCGAAGACGTTCCGGTCGCTGGCGCGGCTCACCGGTGCCGCACCGTCGACGGCCGGTCCGCGGGTCAAGCGCACCCTGACCGCCAATGGGCTGCGGCAGCTGATCGCGTTCATCTCTAGGATGACCGCAGCAGACCGTGCCGAATTGGAAGGGGTGAGCGCCGAGCGGGCGCCGCAGATCGTGGCCGGTGCCCTGGTGGCCGAGGCGACTATGCGCGCGTTGTCGTTGGAATCGGTGGAGATCTGCCCGTGGGCGCTCCGGGAGGGCGTCATCCTGCGTCGGCTCGACCGGGAGGGCGACGGAACCGACCTGCTGCCGACGTCCGGCCGAGCGAAAGGCGATCTCCGATGAGCGACGACAGCACCCGGCCGATCTCGGTCGCCGAGCTGCTGGCCCGCAACGGCACCATCGGCGCGCCCCCGGTCTCCGGCCGGCGCCGCCGGCGGCGCGGCAACAGCGCGGCGGTCACGGTGGCCGAGCTGACTGGCGAGATCCCAGTGATCCGGGTCGACGAACCTCCGGTCGCACAGTCTGAGGAGCTCCCAGAGCCTGAGGAGCAGCAAGCCCGGGAGTACGCCGAGTACGAGGCCGAGGAGTACGTCGAATACGTCGCCGAGGAATACGTCGCCGAGGAGGTGACGGCCGAGGAGTACGTGGCCGCGGAGGTGACGGCCGAGGAGTACGTCGCCGAGGAGGTGACGG
>CAMCWJ010000142.1 GCA_945882475.1 Bifidobacterium breve | reverse complement strand
TGGGTGAGAGCCTTCATGTCCGGGAAATTGCTCGGCACGCTGATGTCGACCGTGTAGCGCGGATCAGTCAACTGGATCTGACACACGGTCCCGGTGTCGATGCCCTTGATGTCGGCGCAATAGTTCTTGGGTGCGGCGCCGGCAACGGCGGGGATGCTCAGGCCGACGAACATCACGGCGAAGGCCGCAGACAAGGACTTTCGAACACCAGAGCTCAGGGTCACCGCACCGGCCGCCGTTCGCGCTTGGGCTTGGCGGCGAACTCCTGCTCGGGGCGCCCGGTGGTGCCGTAGCGCAGGCCGACCTTGACGTCGTCACTGGCGGCCAGTCCGGCCAGGTAGCGCTGGGCAGTCGCCCGGGACACCCCGATCGCGGCGGCGACCTCGGCCGCCGACATCGGTGTCGCGGCACCGGAAAGTGCCTCCAGGACAAGCTCTTTGGTGGGCGACGGCGCGGCGGCGGGTGACAGTTGGGCGACGATCCGGGGTCGCAGCGCATCCAGGGCGGCATCGACGTCGGCCTGCGCGAGGTTTCCCGCCGCCAGGATCCGTCGATAGCGGGCGTAGCCGGCCAACCTGGCGGCCAGTTCCGTCGGAGCGAACGGCTTGACCAGATAGCTCAACGCACCCGCGGCCATCGCGTCACGAACGGTCGCGGTCTCAGTCGCCGCGCTCAACACGATGCTGTCGCAGCGCAGTTCGCGAACAAAATCGATCCCGGATCCGTCCGGCAGGTAGACGTCGACCAGTGCCAGATCGACCGCACCGGCCTCGCGGGCCGCAGCCAGTGTGGTGGCAATGGCGGTCACCGTGAAGCCGGGCAGGGCCTCGATGATGCCGGCGTGCATGTTGGCCACCCGGAAGTCGTCCTCGACAACCAGCACCCCCAGATCGGTGTTGCTCATCGCTCGGACTCCGCCATCACGCCAGGCATTCTGGCGATAAACTCCGCCCCGCACAACTGCGCCCCGGGATTGGCGGGGCTGGACAACCGGACATCGCCGCCGAGTGCGCGGGCGATCTGGCGGGCCAGTGCCAGACCGATACCGCGTCCGCCGGGCATATCGGTCTCCGGTTTGGTCGAGGTGCCCTCGATGAATACCTGTTCGACGAAATCCGGTGGCACGCCGTCGCCGCTGTCGGCGGCGGTGATGTGCAGAGTCGAGTTATCCTGCAGCAGTTCGATATCCACTATCTTGACGTCGTTACCGCTGAGCCGGACGGCGTCGATGGCGTTGTCGAGCAGATTGCCGAGCACGGTGGTGACGTCGACCGGCAGTGCGAGCCAGCCGGGGGCCCAGGTGTTCTCGCCGATGCGCAGCGTCGCCCCGGCCTCTCGGGCGGCGGCCGCCTTGGCCGCCAGCAGTGCCTGCAGGTATGGGTCCCGGATGGCGCCGATGCCGGGCAGGGCCGAGCCCAGCGGCCCGGATTCGAGCAACTCCTCGAGGTACTGCGAGGCTTCCTCGGTGTGACCGGTGTGCAGCAACCCATTGAGCAGATGCAGCCGGTTGGCGAATTCGTGGCGCTGGGCGCGCAACACCGTCGACATCAGCCGCACCGCATCAAGCTGACGGGTGAGCAACTCGACGTCGGTGCGGTCCCGGACAACGAGCACGGTGCCCAACTCGTGCCCGTCGCGCGCCACCGGCCGCGCCGATACGACCAGGACCCGGTCCCCCACGGTGGCCAGAGTCGGCGTCGGGTCACTGGAGCGCAGCACCTCCAGAACCCGAGGCGTCAATCCGATCTGGTCGGTGGGACCCCCGGTGGCGGAGTCGATTTCGAGCAGCCGACGGGCTTCGTCGTTGATGAAGGTGGTGTTGCCTTGCGCATCGGCGGCGAGCACCCCTTCGCCGATGCCGTGCAGCACCGCCTCCTGGGTGCGCACCAGTTCGGTCATCTCGGTGGGCTGCAGACCCAGGGTCAACTCGCGCCAGCGCCGCGCCAACAGCACCGACAGCACCGCACCGATGACCAGCGCGGGACCGCCGGTGAAGGCTGCGGCGTCGAGATCTTTACGTAACAGCTCATAGACCGTGGAGGTGGACATCCCGACACTGATCTGCCCGACCACCCGACTCGAATCCGGCGCCAGCACAGGGACCTTCGCGCGCACCGATGGACCCAGGGTTCCGGTCTGCCGGACCACCTCCTCCCGGCCGCCCAGTGCCGCGGACGGGTCGGTGCTGACCGGCTTGCCGAGCTCTGCGACGTTGGGATGGGTCAACCGCAGGCCCTTGTCATTGGTGATGACCACGAACAGGACACCGGTGCCCAGCTGAACTTTGGTGGCGATGTTCTGCAGCGGCCCACTCGCCAGCACGTCGGCTGGGGGCAGGTCGCCGTCGTAGTTGGCGACGTCGGCGCGCACTGCCGGCGCAGAGGCAAGCACCCGGGCGATGTCCAAGGAGCGATTGCCGTACTCGTCGATCAGACGGCGATGGCTCACCACGGCCAGGAGGGCGAACGCGATGCCCAGGGTGAGCGCCACCACCGCCAGCTGCAACAGCAGAATCTGTGTTGCGAGCCGCAGATCTATGCGGCGCTTACCTGCCATTCGGGCAGCTTAACCGGCCGCCTAAGCAGAATGCGCAAAAGCCTGGTCGGCCACGTCGTCTGCCCAATCCATGGTCAGCCTGGCGACGTCGGTGAACTCGCGACGCAACACCGCGACGTAGTGATGCACCGAGTGGCGGGCCTCCGGGGTCTCCGGGAACGAGACCGTGATGGTGGTCTGGTTGGCGTGCCGGATGATCCAGGTGTTGATGCCACCGAGGGACAGGTTATCGAGATAGATCCCGAGCCGGTTGGCGTCGGCGTCGGCCATTTTGCGGAAATCCATCAGCGACACCATCATTGACGGCTGGCTGGCCAGCGTGATGCCGAGTTCCTCGGGGGACGCGAGGTCCAGGACCCGCTGGAATGACACGGCCGACATGCTTCTGTTCGCGTCGAACGACTTCTGCGCCGCCCGGGCCATCTGTGCGAAGTCTCGGTCACCGACGGGCACCGACACCGGGAACAAGCTGGCGTACCAGCCCGCGCTCAGCGCCTGGTGATCGCCGACGCGGGTATCCGACGGGGTGAAGCCGTGGAAGGTCTCGGCACCACTGAACTCGTGGTCGGCCAGCGCGGCGCAGGCCATGACCCCGCCGCTGAACCGCGCGCCGGCAGCGCGGCAGGCGGTGTCGAACGCCTCGGTCTCCTCGGCGTCGAGCAGCTCGACGGTGATGACACCACCGGTGCTGTCGGTGGCGGTGTCACCGAGTTCCAGCGGGAAGCTCGGCCAATTGCCGTCGGCGTCGCGGGCGAAGTCCACCCAGTCCTTGATCGGACGCGAGTCCAGCGTCATCGCCTCAACCTGCAGGAGCTGGCGCGCGCTGAAATCGCGATAGCCGCCGGTCTGCGGCAACGGGTTGGGCAGTCCGGCCACCAGTGCCAGATAGGTCAGGTTGATGTCGCGATAGATCACCGTCGCCGATGTGCCGTCGCTGTGCAGATGATCGATGTTGGCGTAGACGGTGAAGTGATCCGCCTTCTGAATGACACCGAAGGTGAAGCAATCCCACTCCAGGGTGCCCGGAGTCGCGGTCAGCGCATGGGTACGAATCTGGTCTTGCTCCATGAAGCCCAGCGCGGTCGGGACGAACTCGAGGGAGTCGGGGTCGTCGATGCTCCGGCGGGTGATCTCCTCAGCGCTCACCTCGAACGCGCTGTGATAGGTGTCGTGGCGGCGGATGTGGGAGTTGATCGCATCCGTCATCGCCGCGATGTCACAGCAGCCGTCGACGTCCCAGGACGCCATGATCAGGCGCGGCACCTGTCGCCCGCGCACTTTGGCGTCATACGCCGTCCGCAGGTGCTGGGCTTGCTGCGAGCTGGGCGGCAACGCGTCGGATGCGGCCTGCGCCATGATCTCGCGACTGGCCGGCGATGCCGTCCACGTCGTCACCGGACCGCGCCCGGGCTGCCACGAACCGTGGGAACCGATGGTGACCATGTTGAACTCCTTACGCTGCGGTAGTTACCGTTCCCGATGAACGTAAGGCCTGTTCAGCGCCCTGTCGTGCTTGTGCTCGCTACTCGCGATGTGTGCGTTCTGCGCAGTTTTGCGCATTCCGCTCAGGCGCGGGAAGGGCGCGCTGGTGCTCCGCCGCCCTGCCCGGTAACTCGTCACAAAGACAACGTCGCAGCGCCGGCCCTTGCCGTTACGCCTCGGTGGCTGCCGTAACCGATCCGTTGCGCTATACCCACCGATCCCTTGCGCTATACCCACCGATCCCTTGCGCTATACAGGGACGGTGAATTCACTCGACGGACTCGACTTGGGCGCATTGGACCGTCATCTGCAGGCCGTCGGCATCCCCCGGAGCGGGGAGTTGAACGCCGAGCTGATTGCCGGCGGACGATCCAATCTGACCTTCCTGGTCTACGACGACGCCTCCAAGTGGGTGCTGCGGCGGCCGCCTCTGCACGGCCTGACCCCGTCCGCGCACGACATGGCCCGGGAGTACCGGGTGGTTGCCGCACTGGCCGGCACCACCGTGCCGGTGGCGCAGGCGGTCACCATGAGCGCGGACGACTCGGTACTCGGCGCGCCGTTCGGCATGGTCGCCTACGTCCCGGGCCGGGTCGTGCGCAGCCGCGCGGAGTTGGACGAACTCGGCGGACCGGCGCAGGTCAGCGGATGCGTCGACAACTTGATCCAGGTGCTGGCCGATCTGCACGCCGTCGACCCCGCCGCGGTGGGGCTCGGCGACTTCGGAAAGCCGGTCGGTTACCTGGACCGCCAGGTCCGACGGTGGGGTGCGCAGTGGCAGTACGTCAGAGTGGCCGACGATCCGCGCGACTCCGACGTCAGCCGGCTGCATGAGCGGTTGGCGCAGTCCGTGCCGGCGCAGAGCCGGACGTCGATCGTGCATGGCGACTACCGGATCGACAACACCATCCTCGACGGCGACCAACCTGTCGTGCGGGCCGTGGTCGACTGGGAGATGTCCACCCTCGGTGATCCCCTCTCCGATGCTGCGCTGATGTGCGTGTACCGGGATCCCGCAATGGATCTGATCATCGATGCCCAGGCGGCCTGGACATCGCCGGTGCTACCGGAGGCCGACGAACTCGCGCAACGCTATTCGGTTGTGTCCGGTCAGCCTCTGGATCACTGGGGCTTTTATATGGCGTTGGGATACTTCAAGCTGGCGGTGATCGCCGCCGGTATCGACTTCCGCATCCGCATGGCCGCCGAATCGGAAGGCCATGCCGATTCCGGATCCGACTCGGTCGGCGCGACGGTGGCACCCTTGATCGCACGCGGCCTGGCACAGTTGGCCTAGTTCTAGGGTGGCTACCGTGGGGAACTCTGAAGAGCCTTTCGCCGGTGCGAGCGGTGTCAGTCGGCGTCGGCTGTTGGCGATCGCGGGCAGTGCCGGCCTGGCATCGGCCGCCTTCGGGGCCGGCCTCGCCAGTGCCGAGAAACCTTCCGGGGTGATGTTGTGCAGGCAAGCGTGGGGGGCACGGCCCGCCCTGCCCGACGGCCGACCACACACGATCGACCGGATGACCATTCACCACTCTGCGGTGGCACTACCCGACAACCGCGGGATCGTCGCACGACTGCAGCAGCATCAGCGATTCCATCAGGATGACAAGGGCTGGGTCGACATCGCCTACCACGCGGCCGTGGACCGCAGGGGAAACATCTTCGCGCTCCGCGACACCGCCATCGCCGGTGATACCGCCACCGACTACGACACCACCGGTCACTTCCTCGTGCTATGCGAGGGAAACTTCGACACCGAAACCGTCAGCGAGGCACAACTCGACGGCGCAGCTCTCGTGTGCGCTTGGGCGACAAAGCAATTCGGGATCGGCGTGGATACCTTGGCCAGCCACCAAGAGGTGGCGTCGGCCACGGAATGTCCCGGTCAGAGCCTGCAGGCCCACGTCGCCTCAGGCGATCTCCAGCAACGCATCGCCGGTCTGATCGACGCCGGATTCGAGCTGCGACCGCTGTGCGGCCCTGAGGCCGACGCGCGGGTCGCAGCTATCGAAGCGGGTCGCTGAGGGCCAAGGCTTGGACTAACGGCGAGCAGGCTTAGGCCGCCGGCTTATCCGCCGCCCATCCCTGGCATCGGCTTCTGGCCAAGAAGCGGTAGCGGGGTTGCACCGTAGTTCGCGGGGTCGACCGCCCCCCTAAAGCAGCCGACCGCGTAGGGATACTCACTGTTGAGCACATAGTGATAAATGTTTTGGATCTTGCCGTTCCAGAGCACCGGTGCCGTCCTGCCATGGCATTCATCAAGCTGGGCGTTGGTGATCTCTTTGCCATCGGCGCCGCGGGGCCCATAGATACCGAATCCATCCATGGCGTAGCCGAGTAGCGGCGACTGCCCGGTGGTGCCCTGGTTGGGGAAGCACTTCCACGAGTAGGCGTGATAGTGGTACTGCTGGCTGTAGGGGTGGCCGAAGCATTGATCCAACGGCAGGATGGAAAGCGGGTTGGCCCAAAAAGTACTGCTGGCATTTGCCAGTTCCACGTGCCACAGAGCCCCGGTAAGCGCCACCCCGATGACCAGATATCCGATCGGTTGAGGTGTGGCAAGGACCTTGGGGTTCATCGGAACTCGGATGTCGAGGTTGTACGGCGAAATGCCGATGGCCGCGGCGCTTGAATAGTTTTGTCCAAACCCGGGCGTCCCCGGGATTGTGTTCGCTCCGCCCGGAGCCGCCGCATAGTAGGGATAGGCAGCCGTGCCCGGTTGGACGGGTCCGAACCTTCCCATCGGGGTGGTTGGCAGTCCGTTGCCTTTAAAGGTGCGGTAGGTCTTATCCGTGGTGACGGCGAAAACGCTGCCGCGCGGATCGATATCCTTGGCGGTGACAGTTCCGCTCACGGTGGGCAGTTTCGCAATCGTGATCGTAGTTGGGTTGGTTGCAGCGTTAACCCAGGGCGCGGTGCTCGTTGACAGCGTGGTGCTCGACGGGAGAATTGTTTGGAAGAGTGCCCCGCCGACATAAAGCCTGCCTTTGGAACCAGGCGGCGGTACTTCAAGAATCGCGAAGTCCGATCGGGCGTTCACCATGGTGTTCGGCACGGCGGCGGAAGCCGGCGATGCCACCGATGTGGCGCCTACCAACATTCCGGCGCACAGTGCTCCGATCACGCCTTTTTTGCGGATCGACCCTTTTTTGCGTTTCGGCATAATGCTTCCTTTCCGGCGGACTTTATTGATGAAGCGGTTGGGCGCGGTCATGCGCTGATCACCGACACGGTGCCGTTGCTGAAGTTGGTGATGTAGACGTTGCCGGCGTTGTCGCCGGTCGGGCTGACCGCGACTCCGTAGGCAAATGCTCCGAGGTCGATGGTGTTGACGACCACCCCGGCGGGGTTGATCACCGACACGGTGCCGGCGTCGCCGTTGGCGACGTAGACATATC
>CAMCWJ010000141.1 GCA_945882475.1 Bifidobacterium breve | reverse complement strand
CGCGTGGGCGCACTCTGTTGGCTCGGCGGACTCACCGCACTGGCCCTCGGCGTGCCACTTGTCTCGTTGCTGTTGCGCATGGTCGAGCACGGGAGGTCGCCTCTGATTGTGGGTGAACTGATCGCCGCCGCAATGACATCGGTTGCGGTCTCGTTCGCCGGCGCGGTGTTGGCCGTTGCCCTGGCCCTCCCAGTCGGCATCCTCGCGGGGCGCTACCGCACACCGCTGGTCCGCACTGTCGAGACGCTGTCCTTCACCGGTCATGCCCTGCCCGGTGTGGTGGTCGGACTGTCCCTGGTGTTCCTGACACTCGCGGTCGCACCGTTCGCCTACCAAAGTGTCGCCGTTCTGGCGGTCGCCTACGCCGTGCTCTTCGGGCCCAAAGCGGTAGCCGCCACCCGAAGCGCCACCGCCGCGGTGCCACCGATACTCGAGGAGACCGCCCGCACCCTTGGACTCGGTCCGGTTCGGGCATGGGCCACAACGACGTTGCGTCTCACCCTGCCGGGGGTTGCCGCCGGCGGGATTCTGGTCATGCTCACTGCTATGAAAGAATTGCCCGCAACGCTGATGCTGCGGCCCACTGGCCTGGACACCCTGGCGACGGAGCTGTGGAGCAGAACCGACGTAGCCGCCTACGGAGCGGCGGCGCCGTACGCGATCACTCTGGTGGCGCTGGCGGCGGTGCCCGCGTGGCTGCTCGGCCGCGCGGTGGGTCCAATCCGGGAAGCGGAAGAGGTGAACACGTGACCGGCGTATCGGTTCGCGGGATCAGCTTCAGTTATCACCAGGGAGCGCAGGGCCACAGCAATGTGATCGACCACCTCGACCTCGAGGTTCCCTCCGGTTCTCTGGTGGCGGTGCTGGGCACCAGCGGTTCGGGGAAGACGACCCTGCTGCGACTGCTGGCCGGCTTTCTCAAACCCGGCTCCGGCACGGTTCTGTTTGGCGATCGGGTCGTCGCCCGCGCAGGCGCAGGTGCCGAGGACAGCTTCTTGCCGCCGGAAAAACGCAGGGTCGGCATCGTCCCGCAGGAGGGGGCGCTGTTCCCACACTTGAGCGTCAGCGCAAATGTCGGGTTCGGGCTACCCCGAGGCGAAGGGGACCGAATCATCGAGGTGCTCGAGATGGTGCGGATGGCGGACTACGCCGACGCCCGACCGCACGAGCTCTCCGGTGGGCAGCAGCAGCGCGTCGCCCTGGCCCGCGCATTGGCGCCCAGGCCGGACGTCGTCCTCCTCGACGAGCCGTTCAGTTCGCTGGACGCCTCGCTGCGGACGCACCTTCGGGCCGACGTGCGCGACGTGCTTCGTGCTGAGGGCACCACCGCCCTGATGGTCACACACGACCAGGATGAGGCGCTGTCCATCGCCGATTTGGTGGCCGTGATGCGTGGAGGCCGCATCGTCCAGGCGGGGACCCCGCGGGACGTGTACGCCGGGCCGGTCGATCTCGGGGTGGCTCGATTCGTAGGCGACGCGGTCGAGTTGACGGTGTCATCGACAGGGCCGGCAATCGACGGTGTCTCCCTGGTCTCGTGTGCTCTTGGCGAGGTCCCGGTGCGTACAGCCGGCCCGGGGGCGTCGGCTGATTTCGACGCAGCCCCAGCCGTGGTTGTGCTTCGCCCCGAGCAACTCGCGCTGTCCGTCCCGGACAGCAGCACCGCTTCCGGCGCCGGCGCCGGCGTGGTGCGCGAGGCGGCCTATTTCGGTCACGACTCGCTGGTAGGCGTTGAACTCGCCGACGGCACCCGGATACCGGTGCGGATCGCAGGGGGCGCACCGCCGCCGCGGCCCGGCGACGCCGTGGTGGTCACGGTCACCGGGAAGGGTCTGCTCTACCGGGCCCGCGACCAGGTAGCCACTACACCCTGTAGTTGACCGGATCGCCCAGGCTGGGACACTGGTGTCCATGACCGAGCAGGCGGGAACCACGAGCATCTCGGCGAAGCTGTTCGCCGAGGCCTGCGAGGTGATCCCGGGCGGGGTCAACTCTCCGGTGCGGGCGTTCAACTCGGTCGGCGGAACACCCCGCTACATCACCTCGGTCCGGGGGTGCTGGCTCACCGACGCCGACGGCAACCGCTACGTCGACCTAATCTGCTCCTGGGGCCCGATGATCCTCGGCCACGCCCATCCGGCGGTGGTGGAGGCCGTGCAGCGGGCCGCGGTCGACGGGTTGTCCTTCGGCGCGCCCACGGCCGGCGAGACCGACCTGGCCGCGGAGATCATCGCCCGGGTCGCTCCGGTGCAGCGGGTACGGCTGGTCAACTCCGGTACCGAGGCGACCATGAGCGCGGTGCGGTTGGCCCGCGGCTTCACCGGCCGCTCCAAGATCGTCAAGTTCTCCGGCTGCTATCACGGTCACGTCGACGCGTTGCTGGCCGACGCCGGTTCCGGAGTCGCCACGCTGGGCCTACCGTCCTCGCCAGGGGTCACCGGCGCGACTGCGGCCGACACGATCGTGTTGGCCTACAACGACATCGCCGCGGTGGAGCAGACCTTCGAGAGGTTCGGCGACACCATCGCCGCGGTCATCACCGAGGCTGCACCGGGAAACATGGGCGCGGTGGCGCCACTGCCCGGTTACAACGCCGCCCTGCGGCGGATCACCGCGGCACACGGTGCGTTGCTGATCGTCGACGAGGTGATGACCGGTTTCCGGATCAGCCGATCCGGTTGGTACGGAATCGATCCCGTTGACGCCGACCTTTTCACCTTCGGGAAGGTCATGAGCGGCGGGCTGCCGGCGGCGGCTTTCGGTGGACGCACCGATGTGATGGAACGTCTCGCACCGCTGGGGCCGGTGTACCAGGCGGGCACGCTGTCGGGCAATCCGGTCGCGGTGGCGGCCGGACTTGCCACCCTGCGCCACGCCGACGACGCCGTGTACGCCGCCCTGGATGCCGCAGCCGACCGGCTGGCCGGGCTGCTGTCCGGGGCCTTGACCGAAGCCGGTGTGGCGCACCAGATTCCGCGGGCGGGCAGCTTCCTGTCGGTGTTCTTCGCCGAGGAGCCCGTCACCGACTTCGCCGCCGCCCGGGCCAGCCAGACCTGGCGGTTCCCAGCGTTCTTCCACGCCCTGCTCAATGCCGGGGTGTACGCCCCGCCGAGCGCCTTCGAAGCCTGGTTCGTCTCGGCCGCTCTCGACGACGACGCCTTCGACAAGATTGCGGCCGCACTGCCGGCGGCGGCGCGCGCGGCTGCGGAAGCGAGGCCGTCGTGACCGGCACACAGACCACCGTGCACGTGATGCGCCATGGCGAGGTGCACAACCCGGAGAAGATCCTCTACGGCCGCAAGCCGGGGTTCAACCTTTCCGATCGGGGCCGGGAACAGGCCCAGGCGGTTGCCGACGCCCTGGCCGGCCACGACATCGTCGCGGTGATCGCCTCACCACTGGAACGCGCTCAGCAGACCGCGGCGCCGATCGCCGCCCACCACGGTCTGTCGATCGGCACCGAGCACGACCTCATCGAGTCGGAGAACGTCTTCGAGGGCGAACGCGTCTCGCCGGGTGACGGTGCATTGCGCAATCCGCGCAACTGGAAGTACCTGATCAACCCGTGGCGGCCCTCCTGGGGTGAGCCGTACAACCAGGTCGCCGCGCGGATGCGCCGGGCTCTCGGGGTGGCCCGCAATGCCGGGGTCGGCCACGAGGTGGTGTGCGTCAGTCATCAACTGCCGGTGGAGATTCTGCGTCGCTCGATGCTGGGTCGCCGGCTTCCGCACGACCCGCGCCGGCGGATGTGCGACCTGGCGTCGCTGAACACCTTCGTCTTCGACGGTGAGGATCTCGTCGACTGGCGGTACTGGGAGCCGGCCGGGCAGTGAGACGGCTACTCGCGCCAGTGTTGTCGGCCGTCACCGCGGTCGCACTGCTGGCCGGGTGCGCCACCGGCGACGACGCCGTCGCCCAGGGCGGCACCTTCGAGTTCGTGGCCCCCGGCGGCAAGACCGACATCACGTACGACCCGCCGTCGTCACGCGGGGCACCCGGCCCGGTGTCGGGGCCCGACCTGATGGACACCTCCCGCACCATCTCGCTGTCCGACTTCGCCGGCCAGGTGGTGGTGATCAACGTGTGGGGTCAGTGGTGCGGTCCGTGCCGGTCCGAGATCACCGAACTGCAGAAGGTGTACGACGAGACCCGGGACGAGGGCGTGGCGCTCCTCGGAATCGATGTGCGCGACAACGATATCGATGCGCCGCGGGATTTCATCGCCGACCGCAAGATCACGTTTCCCTCGATCTACGATCCGGCGATGCGCACCATGATCGCTTTCGGTGGCCGCTATCCCACCACCGTGATTCCCTCGACCGTGGTGCTCGATCGCGAGCACCGGGTGGCCGCGGTGTTCCTTCGTGAGTTGCTGGCCGAGGATCTGCTGCCTGTGGTCCGGCGTCTGGCGGCCGAACCGGGGCCCCAAGAAGGCCAACGGTGAGTTCTTTAGCCGAGACTGCCGCGGCAGGGCCGATTCTCGCCGCGCTGGGACTGTCCGTGCTGGCCGGCCTGGTGTCGTTCGCCTCACCGTGCGTGGTGCCACTGGTGCCGGGATACCTGTCCTATCTGACCGCAGTCGCCGGTGTCGACGACGCCGAAGCCCCGTCGCGGCGGTGGCGGGTCGCCGGGTCGGCGGCGCTGTTCGTCGCGGGATTCACCGCGGTGTTCCTGCTGGGCACCGTGGCGGTGCTGGGAATGACCAGTGCGCTCATCGTCAATCAGGTTGTGCTGCAACGGATCGGCGGGGTGATCACCATCCTGATGGGGCTGGTGTTCATCGGGTTCTTCCCGGCCCTGCAGCGTCAGGTCCGGTTCGCCCCGCGTCGCCTTGCCGGCCTCCTCGGCGCACCCTTGCTCGGTGCGGTGTTCGCGTTGGGCTGGACGCCGTGCCTGGGCCCGACGCTGACCGGGGTGATCGCGGTGGCATCGGCCACCGACGGTGCCAGTGTGTCCCGCGGTGTGACGTTGGTGCTGGCCTACTGCCTGGGGTTGGGTATCCCCTTCGTGTTGCTTGCGCTGGGTTCGGGCTGGGCGGTGGACGCATTCGGTTGGTTGCGCCGCCACACCCGGGCCATCCAGATTTTCGGCGGACTGCTGCTGATCGCCGTCGGCGTCGCTCTGGTGACCGGGCTATGGAACGAATTCGTATCCTGGGTTCGGGACGCCCTCGTCAGTGATGTGAGGCTGCCGATTTGAAAAGTCCTCTGGCGAAACCTTTTTCCTATCTAAGAATCGCGTGGCGCGCTCTGACCTCGATGGGCACCGCCCTGGTGCTGTTGTTTCTGCTCGCACTGGGTGCGGTGCCGGGTGCGTTGCTTCCGCAACGCAGTCTCAACGAGTCGAAGGTCCAGCAGTACCTGGCGAGCCACCCGGACCTGGGACCGTGGCTGGATCGCTTCCAACTCTTCGATGTGTTCTCCAGCCTCTGGTTCACCGCCATCTACGTCCTGCTGTTCATCTCCCTGGTCGGCTGTCTGACACCGCGGACCATCGAGCACATCCGGAGCCTGCGCGCCGTGCCGGTACCGGCACCGCGAAATCTCGCCCGACTGCCCAAGCACGCGACCGCGACGGTGTCCGGCACGCCGGATGCGGTGGTCCAGGACATCTCCGGGAAGCTGCGCGGTTGGCGGCGCGAGGTCCGCCACACCGATGGCGCCACCGAGATCTCCGCCGAGAAAGGCTATCTGCGCGAGTTCGGCAACATCGTGTTCCACTTCTCGCTGCTCGGCCTGCTGGTCGCGATCGCGGTCGGCAAGCTGTTCGGCTACGAGGGCAATGTCATCGTCATCGCCAACGGCGGGCCGGGCTTCTGCTCGGCCTCACCGGCCGCCTACGACTCGTTTCGGGCCGGAAACAGCGTCGACGGCACGTCGTTGTATCCGATGTGTGTGCGGGTCAACGACTTCCAAGCCCGGTACCTGCCCACCGGGCAGGCCACGTCGTTCGCCTCGAATATCGATTACCAGGCCGGGGCCGACCTCGCCAGCGGCACCTGGCGGCCCTACCGGCTGGAGGTCAATCACCCGCTGCGGGTCGGCGGGGATCGGGTGTATCTGCAGGGTCACGGCTACGCGCCGACGTTCACCGTCACCTTCCCGAATGGCCAGCAGCGGACCCAGACCATCCAGTGGCGGCCCGACAACGCTCAGACGCTGCTCTCCTCCGGCACGATCCGTGTCGACCCGCCCGCCGGGCTGTACCCGCCGGATCAGCGACGCAAACAGCAGATCGCGATCACCGGACTTTTCGCTCCGACCCAGCAACTCGACGGCACGCTGCTGTCGTCGAGTTTCCCGGCGCTCAACGATCCCGCCGTCGCCGTCGACATCTACCGCGGTGACGCTGGGCTGGACACCGGCCGGCCGCAGTCGCTGTTCACGTTGGATACCCGGCTGATCGAGCAGAAGCGGCTCACGAAGGTCAAGCGGATCAACCTGGCGCAGGGCGAACAGGTGCGCCTCGACGACGGCACCGTGGTGCGGTTCAACGGGGCGACGCCGTTCGTCAATCTCCAGGTGTCCCATGACCCGGGCCAGGTGTGGGTGCTGCTGTTTGCGATGACGATGATGGCCGGGTTGGTGGTATCGCTGATCGTGCGGCGCCGCCGGGTGTGGGCGCGGATCTCGGTGCCCGTCGGGACAGAGTCCGAGCCGGGTACGGTGAGGGTCGAGCTGGGCGGTCTGGCCCGCACCGACAACTCCGGTTGGGGTGACGAGTTCGACAAGCTCGCCGAGGAATTGCGGACGGAGGCGGATCGCTAGTGAATACCGAGCAGATCGACATTTCCCTGGCCCGGTACTCGGATTGGGCGTTCACCTCGTCGGTGATAGTGCTGGTGCTCGCGCTGGTGTTGCTGGCCGTCGAACTCGCCTCCAGTCGCGGCCGGCGGGTCGAGGAACGCGAACTCGTCGCGGCCGGGGCCGGTCGGGTCTCCGCCACCGCCGACCGTCCGGGGCTGATCGCCGAGGCCCCCGCACCGCCGCTGGCTGAGCGGCTGGGCCGCGCGGGGCTGGGAATGGTGTACATCGGCATCGCGCTGCTGTCGGCCTGCATCGTCTTGCGCGGCCTGTCCACCGCGCGGGCGCCGTGGGGCAACATGTACGAGTTCATCAACCTGACCTGCCTGTGCGGTCTGCTCGCCGGAGTGGTGGTGCTGCGTAAGCCGCGGTACCGGGCGCTGTGGGTGTTCGTTTTGTTGCCGGTGCTGGTCCTGCTGACGGTGTCGGGTAAGTGGCTGTACACCGACGCGGCGCCGGTGATGCCTGCACTGCAGTCCTACTGGCTGCCGATTCACGTCTCAGTAGTCAGCCTCGGCTCCGGGGTGTTCCTCGTCGCCGGGGTGTGCAGCCTCTTATTTCTGCTGAAGATGTCCCGGTTCGCCACTGGGGACGGGCTGGGAGCGCGTATCGCCGAACGGCTTCCCGACCCTCAGACTCTGGACCGGATCGCTTACCGCACAACCATCT
>CAMCWJ010000140.1 GCA_945882475.1 Bifidobacterium breve | reverse complement strand
TATGGTGCTCATTTGCTGGACGCGTCGGTTGCCGGCGCCGTCCAGGACCCTCGCGAGCGGAAAAGGCAGCACATCATGGCAACCGACCACCCGGACCGGCCGACCTCGCCGTCTGGCAGTGACGACGAAGTTCCGGTGTATGTGCATGCCTGCAGCCGCCTGGGCCGCCAGGCCAGCCCACCGCGGATGTCGGTTCGCATCTGGGGGCGCGGCAGGTGGGGCCGCCCTTAGCGGCGGCGGAGTCCGCTCAGCACGACCAGGACCGTGACGACGCCTAATCCGACCAAGGTCGCCGTCACCGCCGGCTGCTTCACGAACCGCAGGGCCGCCGATTTCATGTCGTCGGCCACCCTCTGGGGATTGGCACGCTCGGCCAGCGAGTCGACCGTCAGCGCCAGCCGATCGCGCGCCGCAGCGATGTCCTGCTTGATGACCTCGGGGTCACGCTCCACCACTTCGTCCCTCGCTTCCGCCCACGACGCGCTGCCGCATTACCCTAGATCAGCGCGGGACCCCCGGTAGCCGAAGGGGGCTGCCCGGCCGGATCAACACCCCCGACGAAGGGAAACCACGTGACCGCCACCGCACGACTCGAAGTGGGCAACACCGCGCCGGCGTTCAGCCTGCCCGACGCCGACGGCAACACCGTGAAACTCTCCGACTTCAAGGGCCGCAAGGTGATCGTCTACTTCTACCCGGCGGCCTCGACCCCTGGCTGCACCAAGCAGGCCTGTGAGTTTCGGGACAGCCTCGCCGAACTCAACGGGGCCGAGATTGACGTCCTCGGTATCTCCCCGGACAAGCCGGAGAAACTCGCCAAGTTCCGCGACGCGGAAGGTCTGACGTTTCCCCTGCTGTCCGACCCGGACAAGAAGGTGCTGACATCCTGGGGCACCTTCGGCGAGAAGATGATGTACGGCAAGACCGTGCAGGGCGTGATCCGATCGACGTTCCTGGTCGACGAGTTGGGCAAGATCGCGGTGGCCCAGTACAACGTCAAGGCTGCCGGCACGGCAACAAAAATCCAGCAGATCATTGAGAGCACCACAAAAGCCTGAGGACCTTGTTCCCTTCTCCCGTTGAGACGTCTGGCTGATTCTGAAACGAGCGGGCGCCATTGGACAGCCGGGGGTAAGGCATGAAGCGTGACATTTTGAAATTCCTTTGCGGCGCGGCTGTAGCGGCGACATACGGGCACGTTGTCTACGCCGCGTGGACAGCACGGGGCAAAATCTCCGCGCCCATCTGGAAAGGTCGGGAATGGGGAGTGGGCAAGATGCTGACCGAGGCCGCGATCTACGGCGCAGTCAGCATTGGCCTTGGCTATCTGGCTTGGCGACCTGAGTCCCGCCACGAAACGCAGCGCACCTGACGCGACTAAGAAAACTCTGTAACACCGGTATCACATGTAACAGCGGCACCAGCGGTAACGACATCACGGTCAAGTAACTGTCGCGGGGGCATTCCGCGGGCTGATGACCGGAGGCAGACCGATGACAGCGTTTCTACGCGTGGTGTGGTTGATCGTGGCGGCCCTGGCCGTCCCCGCCGCAGTGTTCGCCGCCCCGGTCAACCCGCCGCAGCCGGTGCGCTGGGAGCCCCAACTGGTGTCTACCTCCCATACCGAACCGGCAGCGGCCGGCGACCTCGGCCAGGCCAGGCAGGCCCTGGCTCCCGGCGTGGGCGACGAGCGGGGACTGCAGGTGCAGACGATCCTTGCCAAGCGCGCCATCAGCGCGGAGTTCCCCGAAATCCAGGACATCGGCGGGGTACGGCCGGACAGCATGAAGTGGCACCCGCAAGGCCTGGCGATCGACGTGATCATCCCGGAATGGGACACTGCCGCAGGGCGAGCCCTCGGCGATCGCATCGCGAAGTTCGCGATGGCCAACGCCAAACGGTTCGGGCTGGAATACCTCATCTGGCAGCGGACCTACCGTCCCGCCAAGGGAAAACCGCATCGGATGGACGACCTGGGCAACCCCGACGCCAACCACTACACCCACGTCCACATCTCCACCTACGGCGGCGGGTTCCCGAAGGGTGCTGAGGTCTACCTCGCCAACTAGCCGGCGACGGTGCCCAGTTGCTCCAGTAGCAGCGCCTCGGTGACGGCGGCGCGCTCCAGTACGCCCAGATGCAGACTCTCGTTGACGCTGTGCGCCTGAGTGCCCGGATCCTCCACCCCGGTGACCAGGATCGTGGCGTCCGGGAACGCGGCGGCGAACTGCGCGATGAACGGAATCGACCCACCCATTCCCATGTCGATCGCATCGGTCCCCCACGCCTGCCGGAACGCCGACCGCGCGGCGTCGTACACCGGTCCGGTGGCGTCGATGACGTAGGGCTGGCCGATATCTCCCGGGGTGACGGTGAGGTGGGCGCCCCACGGGGTGTGTGCCTCGAGATGGCGACGCAGCGCGTCGAGATGGGCCACGGCGTCCCCGCCCGGGGCGATGCGCATGCTGATCTTGGCGCTGGCCCTCGGGATGAGGGTGTTGGAGGCCTTGGCGATGGGCGTGGTGTCGATGCCGATGACGGTGATGGCCGGTTTGGCCCACATCCGTTGCGCCACTGGGCCGGAACCGATCTCGCGGACCCCGTCGAGTAGTCCGGACTCGGCCCGCACCCACTGCGGCCCACGGTCGACCGGCGCCGCCTGCGCCTCGTGCAGACCGGCCACCGCGACGTTGCCCTCGTCGTCGTGCAGGCCGGCCAGCAGCCGGACCAGAACGGTCAGCGCGTCGGGCACGACGCCACCCCACAGGCCGGAGTGCAACCCGTGATCAAGGGTCGCCACCTCCACCACGCAGTCGGCCAGCCCGCGCAGGGACACCGTGAGCGCCGGAACCTCGGTGGTCCAGTTGTCGGAGTCCGCGATCACGATGACGTCGGCGGCGAGTTTGTCGCGATGCGCGGCCAATAGTCGGCTCAACGACGGCGATCCGGACTCCTCCTCGCCTTCGACGAATACCGTCACCCCCACCGGTGGCCGCCCGCCGTGGGCGCGGAAGGCCGCGAGATGCGTTGCGATGCCTGCTTTATCATCGGCGGTACCGCGGCCGTAGAGCCGGCCATCGCGCTCAGTGGGATCGAAGGGCGGGGAATCCCATTGCGCCGCATCGCCTTCGGGCTGCACGTCGTGGTGGGCATAGAGCAGCACCGTCGCCGAACCTGGCGGGCCGGGCTGGTGGGCGATTACCGCGGGGGCTCCGTCTTCGCTGACGATCTCCACGTCGGAGAATCCGGCGTCGCGCAGAAGATCGGCGACAGCCTGTGCGCTGCGGTGGACATCGTCGCGCCGCGCCGGATCGGCCCACACCGACTCGATGCGAACCAGTGCCTCGAGATCGCGCCGGACATCGGGCAGGACTTCGCGAACGCGCGCGACCAGATCGCTCACCGGGGCAGTTAGAGGGTCTCGAGGATCGCGACCGCCGCGGCGGTGTCGGCCTCGTGCGTCAGCGACACGTGGATGACGACGTCGGCGAGATGTTCGGCGATCGCCCCGGTTAACCGGACCTTGGGCCTACCCCACATGTCGGTGACCACTTCGATGTCGCGATGGATGTCCTCGGGCAGTACGGGACGCTGGGCGAACCGCGAACCCGACCACGCCTTGATGACCGCCTCCTTGGCGGCCCAGCGGGCGGCCAGGTGCCGGGCGGCAAGCGAACTCTTGTCGGCCGCGTCGCGACGCTCACCGGGGGTGAAGGTCTCGGCGAACATCGTGCCCGGCTGGTCGACCTGCTCGGCGAACTCGGGAATGGACACCAGATCGATACCCACGCCGACTATCGCCACGCCGCGACCCTAGCCGACGTAGGTTCCGTCGCCGCCCAGGCGGGCCGCCGGATCCAGCAGCATCGCGGCCTCCTGCGGCTTCTCCGGGCCGTCGTGGGCGAACCGGCGGTCGGCGGGCCGCTCGTACATCGGGCGTCCCCCAGCGATGGCGGAGGCCAGTCGGCGCTGGCCGGCCAGCACCCGCTGGTGTGCCCGCTGCACATAGTCCGCCCGCGCCTCGGAGCCCAACGCCGCCAGGAAGGCCTGCGGATGCACCAGCGCGATCAACCCCGAGACGTGACCGAACCCGAGGCTGGTGACGAGGCCGGCCTTGAGCGGGAACCGTCCGCCCAGGTGCAGGCTCTCCCGCGGCCAGACGAAGTGTCCGGAGGCGGCCAGTTCGTCATCGACGCAATCCAGGCTGCGGTTCGGTGGGATCACACCGTCGCGCAGGATCTGGCACAGGCCGATCATCTGAAACACCGCCGCGCCACCCTTGGCGTGGCCGGTCAGGCTCTTCTGCGACACCACGAACAGCGGGGCGCCCGGCGAGCGGCCCAGCGCATCGGCCAGCCGCTCGTGCAGTTCGGTTTCATTGGGATCGTTGGCCAGCGTCGAGGTGTCGTGCTTGGAGATCACGGCGATGTCGTCGGCGCCCACCCCCAGCCGGCCCAGCGAACGGGCCAGCACCGAGTCCCGGCCACCGCGGCCTGCGCCGAGCGCGCCGAGTCCGGGGGCCGGGATGGAGGTGTGCACACCGTCGGCGAAGCTCTGCGCGTAGCCGACGACGGCCAGCACCGGCAGCCCCATCTGCAGTGCGAGGTCGCCGCGGGCCAGCAGGATGGTGCCGCCGCCCTGGGCTTCGAGGAAGCCGAGCCGGCGACGGTCGTTGGCGCGGGAGAACTTCGCGTCGCTGATTCCCTTGCCGCGCATGACCTCGGTGTCGGCGGTGGCCGCCATGTCGCCGAAGCCGATGACGGCGTCGAGGATCATGTCATCAAAGCCACCGGCGACGACGAGCCCAGCCTTGCCCAACCGGATCTTGTCGACGCCCTCCTCGACCGACACCGCCGCGGTGGCGCACGCGCCGACCGGATGGATCATCGCCCCGTAGCCGCCGACGAAGGACTGCATCACATGGGCTGCAACGACATTGGGCAGCACTTCCTGCAGGATGTCATTCGGCTTGGAGACACCGAGCAGGTTGCCGTGGAACATCCGCTCCATCGACGTCATACCGCCCATACCCGTGCCCTGGGTCGAGGCGACCATGCTCGGATGCACCCAGCGCATCAGTTCGGCCGGGGTGAAACCCGAGGACAGGAACGCATCGACGGTGGCGACGATGTTCCACAGCGCGACCCGGTCGATCGAGGTCGCCATGTCCGCGCTGATGCCCCAGACGGTGGGATCAAACCCGGTCGGAATCTGCGCGCCAACCGACCGCGACAGCTTCGCTTTGCGCGGAACCCGAATCTCGGTGCCCGCCTTGCGGATGACCTCCCAGTCGCCGGAGTCCGGCAGCGGCCGCACCACGGTGCGCTCGGGATCGAAGCCGGCGAAAGCCCGCGCGTCGGCCTCGGAGGAAACCACGAAACTGAAGTCCCGGTCCAGGAACACACTGACCAGCAGTGGTGCCGAACCGTCTGCGTCGAGTGCGCCATCGGAGACGAACTCCCGGATGCCGCACTTCTCCACGACGGCGTCGTGATAGCGCTCGACCAACTCCGCCTCGTCGACGAGGTCGCCGGACGCCGTGTCATACCAGCCCGGCCGGGGATCGTTCTCCCAGCTGAGAAGCCCAGTGGTCCAGGCCAATTCGAGAACACCGGCAGCCGACAGCTCGCCGGAGACCTCCATCTCGTAGCGGGTGCGCGACGAGCCGTAGGGGCCGAGTTCGGCAGCGCCAACGATGACCACCAGATCGGCCGGATCGACGTCGAGGTCCGGCCAGGCCGGCGGCGGGCTGCCCAGGTGGCCGCGCGGCGGCGACGGCAGCGCGGCGATGGTGCCGGCCGGCAATCCGTCGGCATCCACAGCCTCTACGGCATCCGCGGTCCCGGCGGCCATCTCCTCGCGAGCCCTGGCGGCGAGTTCAGCCATATCGAGCTTGACATCGCCGAGACCACCGGTGAGATCGACCTTGAGCGGCTCGCCGGCGGCGAACACCTTGGCCTCCGCAGTGCACAGGTTCAGCAGCATGGCCGCCATCTCAGCGGTGGTGTACGTCGTCACCCCGGCGGCTTCGACCGCGTCGACGATGGCGTCGTTGTGGCCCATCAGGCCGGTGCCCTTGGTCCAGCCGATCAGGGCGTGCGCAAAGGTGACCCGCTGCGCCCACGACGATTCCGCGCCCCACCGGGTCACCACCGCATCAAGCGCGGACTTGGACTCGCCGTAGGCACCATCGCCACCGAACATCCCGCGGTTCGGTGAGCCCGGCAGCACCACGTGCAGGCGCGAGGCGATGTCGCGTTCGGCACCGATGGCCGACAGCCCACCGATCAGCCGCTCCACGGCCCATAGCAGGACCTTCATCTCCATCTCCGAGCGCGAGCCGGCTTCGGCCAGGTCGCCGGACACCCGGGGCGCGGCGAACGGGAACAGCAGCGTCGGGGTCAGCGCATCCTTGATGTGAATCGACTGCGGCCCAAGGCTTTCGGACTGCTCATTGCCGACCCACGACACCAGGGCGTCGATGTCGGAGTAGGACGCCATGTTGGCCGGCAGCACCCACAGCGCCGCACCGAAGCGGGCGTTGTCGCGATAGAGCGACTTGTAGAAGTCCAGTCGCTCGTCGTCGAGGCGTGAGGTGGTGGCGATCACGGTGGCACCGCCGTCGAGCAACTGGGCTACCACCGAGGCGGCGATCGAGCCCTTCGAGGCGCCGGTCACCACGGCCACCTCGCCGCTGTAGGGGCCCGGCGCGGGATTCTCCGCACCGGAGGCGATCCTCGCGAACAGTGCGGCATGGACTTCCCGGCCCTCGGCCAGTGCCCGGCTCTTCCACCAGTCGGCCTGGGTCGCCACCACGTGTCCGGCGCCCTCGAACCGCTCGGAGAGCCTTGTCCAATCCGCCTCGGCCTCGGCCTCGTCCAGCAGCCAGATCTTGACCAGGTCCTCGCGGGCGCTGGCCCACCGATCATCGAGCAGCACCGCCTTGCGCGCGTCGAACGCCGGGGCCACCAATCGCGGCCAGTCCGGGCCGAGTTCGGCGGTCACCAGGTCGATCAGTTCCACGTCGGTGCTCGCCGCCGGGGCGCTCACCGGGGTGTCGAGGCCCAGTTGGCTCATCACCAGTCGGGCGGCCGTGGCCAGCACCCCGTCGGGGCCGGTGACCTTCGCGGCGAACTCATCCAAGGCGGCCGAGTCGACGACGCCACCGACGGCGGCACCGGTCGACGGCAACGCGACGGCGACTCCGCGGCGGGCCGCCACCGCGGCGACCGCCGCGTCGATGGCCCGATCCACCGCGGCGGCATCGGCCAGCGCGCCCTCATGCAGCCCGCCGAGCGGCCCGCCACGAACGCTGCTGCCCTCCCGGGTACCCAGAGCGAGTTCCACCGTGACGTGCTTGACCCAGCCGGGGCCGAGTTCCCACGTCTTGGTGAGGCGTTCGGCGATCACCGCCGGCCGCTTGCCGGACGGCCCGAGCAGCGTACGGAGCTGATCGTTGATGGCGTCGGTCAGTACCGGGCCGAACGGCTTGTAGGTGCGGGCCAGCTTGCTGACCTGACCCCGCAGCGCACTGAGGTCGGCTTCGGCGGCGCCGTCGAT
>CAMCWJ010000139.1 GCA_945882475.1 Bifidobacterium breve | reverse complement strand
GCGCGCCAACGCAATCGTGCGCATTGCATGGTGTACCCGGCCACCACCGAGACGGGTCTGGGCAATCGCGAATGCCTGTCCCTCGCCGCCGAGAACGTGATCAGCAGGCACTCGCACGTCGTTGTACCGGACGTAGCCGTGCGAGGCATGCGCCGAGGACTCGCCACCCACCCCGACATTGCGGATGATCTCAATGCCGGGTGTCTCGGCCGGCACGATGAACAGCGACATCTTCTGGTGGGTTCGGGCCTCCGGGTTGGTCACCGCCATCACGATGAAGAACGACGCGAACTTGGCGTTGGAGGAGAACCACTTCTCGCCGTTGATCACCCAGTCGTCGCCGTCACGGACGGCACTGGTGGTGAACAGGCCCGGATCGGAGCCGCCCTGCGGTTCGGTCATCGAATAGCAGGACGAGATCTCCCCGTCGAGCAACGGCTTGAGGTAGCGCTGTTTCTGCTCCTCGGTACCGAACAGCGCGATGATCTCGGCATTGCCTGAATCGGGTGCTTGGGATCCGAACACCGAAGGTGCCCAACGGGATCGGCCGACGATCTCATTCAGCAGCGCCAGTTGGACCTGGCCGAATCCCTGTCCGCCCAATTCCGGGCTCAGATGCGCCGCCCACAGCCCCTGGTCCTTCACCTTTTGCTGAAGCGGCCGCAGCACGGCCATCAGTTCGGGGTTCTTCTTGTCGTAGGGATCCAGCGGTGCCAGATCGAGCGGTTCGAGGTCGTCGCGCATGAACTCCTCGACCCAGTCGAGTTTGCGTTGGTATTCCGGGTCGGTCTCGAAGTCCCACATCAGGGCACCACCACCGCGCGGCCGGTCACCGTGCCGGCATGAAGATCCGCGTACGCCTGTGCGCCGTTATCCAGTGAGTAGATCGTGCCCTCGGCGCTGACCTGGCCGCTGGCCGCCAATGCCAGCAGTTCGACCAGTTCACCCCGGCTGCCCCAGTAGGTGGTGGCGATGCTCACCTCATAGGGCTGAGAGAAGAACGACAGCGGTACCTCCCCGCCGCCGATACCGACTATCGTGACATCGGCCAGGGCGCGAGCCACCCCGCGCGCGAGCTCGAGAGTCGCTGTGGCACCGACGAAGTCGATGATCACGTCCGCGCCCCGGCCACCGGTCAGGTCGCGGATCTTGCTCGCGGCGTCAGCGTCGGACACGATGGCATGGTGTGCGCCGACCTTGAGGGCCAACTCGAGGGCCTCGGGTTTGACGTCGACGGCGATCACCTTCGCGGCGGTGGTGGCGCGGGCGATCTGGATCGCGATGTGTCCCAGACCGCCGACGCCGATCAGCACGCACGTGGCATCGGGGGTGAGCTTGGGCCAGGACCGTCGGATCGCGTGGTAGGGCGTGAGGCCGGCATCGGTCAGCGGAGCGGCGACGGTGGGACTCAACCCATCCGGTAGCGGCACCAGGTAGCGCTCATGCGGAACCAGCAGATAGTCCGCCATCCCGCCGTGCAGTCCCAGGCCGCCGCCGCCGGTCAACGACGGCCGCTCGCAGTAGTTTTCCATCCCCACCGTGCACCGGGCGCAGACCCCGCAGCCCCAGGCTCCGTACACGGCGACCGCGTCGCCCTCGGCGACACCGGTGACCCCGGAGCCGATGGCATGCACCCAGCCCGCGTTCTCATGCCCGAGGGTCATCGGAAGTTCCCACACGGCCGAGGCATCGAGTTCGTACAGGATGTGCAGATCCGAATGGCACGCCCCGGAGGCGCCGACCTTGACCACCACCTCACCCGGGCCGGGTACCGGGTCCGGTACCTCCCGGAGTTCCGGTTCGCGCTGGAATCCGACCAACTGCAACGCCCGCACTGTGCCTCCTGGCCTATCGGCTGTTTCCCGCCTTCCTCGATTACAACTGCTCGGGGCTGTCGGCGCGGCCGAATGCGGCATGCTTGCCGTGTGCTGCTGCTCACCCGATTGACCGGCCAGGACGTGCTGGGACCGGGTGGCAAGGTGCTCGGCCGGCTGGCCGACCTCACCGTGCGACTGGATGGGAACGACCAGGCCGGGCTGGTGAGTCGGCTGGTGATCACCCGCCGCGGCGCCCCGAGCCTGCTGCTGCCCTGGGATGCGGTGGCCCACCTGCGCGCCGGTGCTCCTGTGCTGGGTACGGATCCGGATCACCTGCACGACTTCGAGGTGGCGTCGGTGCCCGACGCCCTGGAGGCCGACGAGATCCTGCTGCGGCGCGACGTGCTCGACACCCAGGTGGTCGACGTGGTCGGCCAGCGGTTGGCCCGGGTGGCCGATGTGCTGCTGGCCTTGCATTCACACAGTGGGGGAACCAACGACGCGGGGCTCGAGGTGCTCGGCGTGGAGGTCGGCTTCGGTGCTGTGTTGCGACGGTTCGGAGTGCCTCGCGCAGCATCAGGCGAGGATGTGATCGCCTGGTCTGATCTGCACCTGACCTCCGAGCGTGGGCACACGGTGCAGTTGGCGACCCCGCGAGCCGCGGTGCACCGCGTCGATGTCCGCGCGCTGGCGGCCATGATGAGCCGGGTTCACACCGACGCGGCCGCTGACATTCTTGGCGCCCGGGAACCGGGGGTGGCTGCGGCCGTCGTTCGGGCCACCAACCCCGACGTCGGCGAACGGGTACTGCGGGCGATGTCGCCCGACGAGGTCGCGCGGATCGTGGCGGCCATGCCCGCGGAGCACGCGAGTCGGTGGCGGGACCGCTTGAGGCGCACCCCGGTGCTGCGCGGCCGGCGGTTCCTGCGCTCCCGGGTGTGGCCGCATCGCCGACACCTGACCGGTGGGCCGCACACATGAAGCTCCCCCGTGGAACCCGAGTCGCCGCACTGCTGGCGGTGGTCGGGCCCGGACTGCTCGCCGGGCTGTCCGACGACGACCCGGCCGGCATCACCACCTATTCGGTCCTGGGCGCCGACCACGGCTATCAGTTGCTGTGGGTGCTGCTGTTGTCCACGATGGCGCTGGTGCTGTTCCACAGCCTGGCCGCGCGAATGGGGGTGGTCACCGGCCAGGGACTGATCGGTCTGGTGCGCCAGCGCTACGGCGTCCGCGTCGGCGGCGGAGTGTTGGTCGCATTGGTCGTCGCCAACGTCGGAACAACCTGCGCCGAATTCGCCGGTATCGCAGCGGGTTTCGAGTTGTTCGGGATCAGCCGCTACGTCAGCGTCCCGGCGGCGGCGGTGCTGGTGTCCCTGCTGGTGTTGCGCGGCAGCTTCCACCGGGTCGAGCGACTGCTGCTTCTGGTGTCCACGGTGTTCCTTGCCTACATCGCCTCCGGCTTCATGGCCCGCCCGGACTGGGGCGCGGCCCTGCGCGGAACGGTTGTGCCGAGCATGCCGATGACCGGTGAGGCGATCGCGATCGTCACTGCAACGCTGGGTACCACGCTGGCGCCGTGGGGGCTGTCGTTCATGCAGTCCTACGCGGTGGACAAGAAACTGCGGATCGAGGATCTGTCGCTGGAACGGGTCGACGTCATCACCGGCGCGGTGCTCACCGGGGTGATCGGGTTCTTCGTCGTGGTCGCCTGCGCGGCCACCCTGCACCGCGACGGCCTGCACATCAATGACGCCGCGGACGCTGCGGTGGCGCTGCGGCCGTTGGCCGGGGACGCCGCCGGCACGCTGTTCGCCATCGGACTGATCGGGGCGGCGTTCCTGGCCGCCTCGATCCTGCCGCTGTCCACCGCCTACTCGGTATGCGAGTACGTCGGCGTCGAGGCTGCTCTCGACGATCCGTTTCGCGAGGCGAAGACCTTCTACCTGACCTATGGCACCGTCACCGCGATCAGCGCGGTCGTCGTGCTGGCGCCGAACATCCCGCTGGTCACGATTCTGGTGGGCACCCAGGTGCTCAACGCGGTGCTGCTGATCCCGCTATTGGTGGCGATGGTCGGCCTGGGCCGCGACCGGGATCTGATGGGCCGCTTCGCGACCGGCCGGCGCGGCACCCTCGTCTACGCCCTGACCACCGCGGTGGTGATCGCGTGCGTGCTGGCACTGGGGCTCACGACCCTGCTGGGCTAGCCGCGTTAAAGGGCTAGCCCCCTTGCTGGCCACGCGGTTACCAAGTTACAGCCGCTTGATGCCTGGAACCATCCATCGGCCGTCGAGAATCGCTTCCTGTGGACTGTACGCGCGTAAGTAGACCCGGAAGACTCCGTCCGGCACCGGTATCCAGTTCACATTCGGGTCGTTGGGTTCGGCTCGGGAGAAGACGATGTCGATCGAACCGTCCGGTTGATAAACCAGGTTGCCCGACCCGGTGTTGCTGACGGCATAGATCTCTTGCTCGTTGGGCACCAGGAAACTATCGCCGTCGTAGACGGTGATCGACCAGAACGCGTCCGCGGGCGGTGCTTGCCCCGGTTCGAAGTGAAGCTGATACGAATTTCGCCCGTTGAGCAGTCGCAGGTTCTCATCCAGGAACGCCGGGACGTAGACAGCCTCCTCCGGCGTGTTGGCGCCCAGGCCGATCTTGGCGACCCCGGCTCGCAGCAGGTAGTCGGTGCCGTAATCGCCGATTGCGGGGTCGGCCAAGGCCCAGCCCTCGTTGCGCGCGGCCGTGCTGTATTGCGACAGGCTAATCAACGGGCCCAGCAGTACCGACATTGTGCGTACGGCCACCGCTGCCGCCCATTCGGAGGCCGGGCTCAGATTTGCATCGGATACCTGCAGCCCCGGACCGACCCCGATGCGGACGAGTTCGGCGAGCTCGTCGGCGTCGCTGCCGGGGGGCGGACTCGAGACCATCGCGGCGCTGATCCCGTCGAGGGCGTCGACCCCGGTCGGCAACGGCTCCAAGGTGCCGTTGTCGAAGTCTTCGACCGGATAAGTCACGGGCCGTCCCGGCGTCGTGAGCGAGTACTGCCGCATCAGCGCGACGGCATCCTGCTGGTCGGTTACGCCGCCGGCCAGGGTGCGGCCCAACAGAAAGATATCGGAGTGGGGGACGACGATGGTTTCCGCGCCAGGCGGAATCTCTCCTTGCGGGCCGTCTTTCCAGACAATCGCATAGCTCGCGGCCTCGGATCCCGTTGTCCGCGTGCCGATGTAGCCAACCACATTGGTGTAGGGGTCCATCAACTGGAAGACGAAGTAACGATCCCCCATGTCGGGATGCGACAGCACCACTGGGCCCTCGCTGAGATCGAGTGCGCCCAATGTGTACAGGGTGTCGACGTTGGGCGCGACCACCAGACGCTGGTCGGGATCAACGTAGCTGGTTAACGCGTTCAGGATATTGGCTCCGGGCGCCGCGGCCAGGACACGTTGCGTTTCTAGCAACGGGTATCCGTAGATGTACGCCCGAGTGGCGAGCAGGGCCGCTTCCAATGGCCTGGGCGGCGGCGCGATGCTGACGTCTCCGAGCGAGGTGACCGCGACATTCACGGTGACGGTGGGTGCCTTGAGGACGCCAGCCAGACCGAGCAGTCCGTAGTAGTGCGGCGGAGCGCCCACATTGTCCTCGATCGTGACGGTGAATTGATCGATGACCGCGGACCCGGCCGATGCGTTGGGGACGTAGGTGAAGCGGCCCTGGGCATCGACCGCGACGGAGCCCTGCGCCGGAGGGCCCGTCACTGAGTAGGTCAACCTATCGCCTTCGTAGTCCACTACGTTGAGGTCGCCGACGACCGCGCCGTCGAGGGTCTGCTTGGGGAGGGCGGTTGGGTCGGCGACGGGGCGCTGGTTGTTCCACGTGTACTGCGACTGGCGCAACAACAGCCACGCTGATTCCAGGACGCGCGGGACCGGCAAGCCCGGTCCCGGGCCCGTCGCGAATCGGCCGAGGCCGATCCATGTCATGACGTCGGCGACAATTCCTCGGTAGGTCAACGGAGCTGGTTCCGACGCGGCGGGGTAGTTCAACCACGTCGCGGTGGCCGATTGCGAGGCGGCACGAACGAAGTTCAAGTCGGAAGCACCGCCAGGAAATGTCGGCGGATGTGAAAGAAGCGGCGTGTTCTGGGGTTCTTCCGGAGTTACCAATTGGCCAGCATTGGAATCTGCAGCGGTGCCATTACCGTCGAAGGCCCGTGGGACCCTGACCGGTTGCCGCATTGCCGAGGCACGCGGGCTGCCTTCTGCGGCCGCCGTCGACACAGCTACGTGGGCAGCCAACCCCGCCCTCGGCCGCGACGCAGCCGCCGGATTAGAACCTGAACCGCGCTCCGATGGCACCGAAGTCTTACGGGTCGTCGGGCCGGCCGCCGTAGGCCGCTGCGCTACGCGACTGTCTGCGGTAGCCGATTCACTGCGACTCGCCTGACCGGCTCCTGGCGCGGCCGAATCGGCGTCGGCGGCGTGGGCCACCCCCGCCCCGCCAGCCAACGCCGCCCACATGCCCACACCCAAAGCGCCAGTGCCCAACCACCCATACGGAGTGCGCGAACGATGAGGCGTGGGACGCTTCGGATCAATCATTTCTACTTCTTACTACAGGGCTTGTTACCACGGGCATCTGTTTGACGACAGCGGCACCAGCTGGCTGAGTTTCATCAAGTCGATCGCCAAGGTCGAACTTATCGACCGAGCGGTGGGCAGAGTGCGTCGTCGTTGCACTGCGGTGAGATCTCGGCTGCGCACGCGGTGGGCGCGCAGTGGCTAGCTGCGCGAAACGGCTAGCCCCCCTGCTGGGCTAGCCTGGGCCACGATGCAGATCGACGCGCGCCCGGCCCGCCGGCCCGACGTCCCCGCGCTGGCGCGGGTGCTCGCCCGCGCCTTCTTCGACGACCCGGTGTTCGCCTGGCTTTCCCCTGACCCGTCGCGTCGCCGTGCTGCCCTGCCGGGCTTCTTCGCCGCGACGGCCCGCCACCATTTCCTCGCCGGCCCGGGCGCCGAGGTGGCCACCGCGGACGCGGGCATCGGCGCTGTGGCGCTGTGGGATCCACCCGGTTGCGGGCCGCAGTCAGCGCGCGCGAAGGTCGCGATGCTGCCGTCGGCGGTGCGGGCATTCCGCGGCCGCCTCGGTGTGGCGCGGGCGCTCACCGAGGCGATGAAAGAGGCCCATCCCGAGGAGCCGCACTGGTATCTCGCGATGATCGGCAGCGACCCGCAGGTTCGCGGCGGCGGATTCGGCAATGCGCTGATGCGCTCGCGGCTGGACCGCTGCGACGCCGAATGCGCCCCCGCCTACCTGGAATCGAGTAATCCCGACAACATCGGCTACTACCACCGGTTCGGCTTCGAACTCACCGGCGAGATCCCGATGCCCGGCGGGGGCCCGTCGCTGTGGCCCATGTGGCGGCAGCCGCGGTAGTGCTCCAGTGGCGGCAGCCACGGTAGACCCACCCGCGAGCGTGCGTGTCGGTACGCCGACACGCCGCAACGGTGCGCATTTCGCGCACGCTCGCGGCCTCAGATCCCCTGCAGTGTCACCCGGAACTGCATCACCTGATACGGCCAGCCGCGCGCGGTGTTCCACTGCGAGACCACAAGTCCCACACCACCGACGATGTCGAGCCGGCTGCCGGGCAGCACATAACCGCCGTAGAGCTGGGCGACTTGGCAGCCGTCGTGATCCTCGGTCTCCCAGGTGCACCCCGAAACCGGCTGCTGCAACGGAACATCTGGC
>CAMCWJ010000138.1 GCA_945882475.1 Bifidobacterium breve | reverse complement strand
GCGGATGGTGCGCCAGCAGGACTCCGCGCTCGCCGATGGTGTCCACCACCGCGGCGGTGGCGTCCACCGCCACGGTCACCGACTCGACGAGATCCCCGGGATCCCCGCAAACCAGGCCGACCGAGTCCCAGTCCTGCGCCAACTCCGGCGGGTAGGCGGCATCCAGTACGCCGATGAGATCGGCCAGTCGCACGCTCACGTCCAGAACAGTAGTGCGCGGCCGGACCGGATCAGAGATCAGCGACAATGAACAAGTGACGTGCCCGACCGGCCAGGCCCCTCCGCAGTTGGTGATCTTCGATCTCGACGGCACCCTGACCGATTCCGCGGCGGGCGTGGTGGCCAGCTTCCGCCACGCCCTGGCCGCAGTGGGCGCCGAGGTGCCCGACGGGGATCTGGCCGTCCTGCTGGTGGGCCCGCCCATGCATCACACCCTGAGCGGCCTCGGTCTCGGCGCGCGCGTCGAGGAGGCGATCGCCGCCTACCGCGCCGACTACACCGCGCGGGGCTGGTCGATCAACGCGCCCTATGACGGAATCGAGGCGATGCTCGCCGATCTGCGCACCGCCGGAGTGCGCCTGGCCGTCGCCACCTCAAAGGCCGAGCCCGTCGCACGACGCATCCTCGACCACTTCGATTTAGCCCGGCACTTCGACGTCATCGCCGGGGCCAGCCCCGACGGCTCGCGGGCAGCCAAGGCCGACGTGCTGGCGCACGCGCTGGCCCAACTCGGTCCGGTACCCGAGCGGGTGCTGATGGTTGGGGATCGGGCGCACGACGTCGAGGGCGCGGCCCGGCACGGCATCGAGACGGTGGTCGTCGGCTGGGGGTACGGCGGATCGGACTTCACCTCCCCGGGTGTCCCCCTTCCGGGTGCCCCCGCGCCGCTGGCCCCAACCCAACTGGCCCCAGCCCCACTGGCCCCAGCCCCACTGGCCTTCGTCGCCACGGTCGCCGAACTCCGCGAGGTGCTCGGTGTCTGAGGTGCACGTGACGTTCGTCTGTTCGGGCAACATCTGCCGCTCCCCGATGGCCGAGAAGATGTTCGCCCACCAGCTTGCCCGGCGCGGTCTCACCGGGCGGGTGCGGGTCAGCAGTGCGGGAACCGGAGGTTGGCACGCCGGCGCGGGAGCCGACGAGCGGGCGGCCCGTGTCTTGCAGGAACGGGGCTATCCGGCCGATCACCGGGCCACCCAGATCGAGGCACAGCACCTCTCGGCCGATCTGGTGGTGGCATTGGGACGCAACCATCTTCGAATACTGGGCGATCAGGGCGTCGAGCCCGAACGGCTGCGCATGCTCAGATCGTTCGACCCGCGCGCGGGCGCCCACGCCCCCGACGTGGAGGACCCCTACTACGGCGACTACGCCGACTTCGAGGACGTCTTCGCCGTCATCGATGCCGCGCTGCCCGGCCTGCATGCCTGGGTCGACGAACGCCTGACCGGACCGGGCCGGGCCGGCTGATGCGACGATTGGGTTTCCTGTTGCGGCCGGGCTGGATCGCCCTGGCCCTGGTCGTGGCGGCCTTCGCCTACCTCTGCTTCACCGTCCTGGCACCGTGGCAGTTGGGCAAGAACAGCAGGACCTCACAGGAGAACCGCCAGATCCAGGCCTCCTTGACGGCCGATCCGGTTCCGGTCACCACCTTCCTGCCCCGGCAGGACTCGTCGGCTCCCGCCGACCAGTGGCGGCGGGTAACGGCAACCGGCCGGTACCTGCCCGACGCGCAGGTTCTCGCCCGCCTGCGGGTGATCGGCGGAGCACCCGCGTTCGAGGTGCTGACACCCTTCGCGATCGACGCCGGCCCCACCGTCCTGGTCAACCGCGGCTACGTCCGGCCCATCGAGGTGACCGGGGTGCCGGCGATCCCGCAGCCGCCGGATGCCGTGGTGAGCATCACCGCCCTGCTGCGCGACTCCGAGACGGCGCCCACCGACCGCGGCACACCGTTCACCGATGACGGCTACCGGCAGGTGTACGCCATCGACACCGCGCAGATTGCGCAACTGACCGCAGTCCCGCTGACCGGTACTTATCTGCAACTCGCGGCGGATCAGCCGGGCGGTCTCAACGTGCTGCCCCTGCCGCGCCTGGACCCCGGCCCATTCCTGTCCTACGGCATCCAGTGGATCGCGTTCGGCATCGTCGCCCCGATCGGCCTGGGCTACTTTCTGTACTCCGAGATCCGGATTCGCCGCCGGGAGGCGGCCGCCCAACAGGCCGCGGCCGAGGCACCGGAGATGCCCCTCACCGCGGAGCAGAAGATGACCGACCGGTACGGCCGACGGCGCTGATCCCGACCGCCACACCGACAGCGGCAACCTGCACCAGCCGCGACAGCCGCACGGCCCGCCGCAGATCGGCGACACCCGGTGTGCGCCCGTCCCCCAGCGTGGGCCGGATCTCGAGTTCGTGCCGGTATCGGGTGGGTCCGCCCAGTCGCACCCCGAGGGCACCGGCGAAAGCGGCTTCGGCCACCCCGGCGTTGGGGCTCGGATGGCGGCCCGCGTCGGCGTGCCAGGCCCGCGCCGCTTCCGACGCCGAGCCGCCGACCATCGGCGCGCACGCCACCGCCAGTGCCCCGGTGACCCGGGCCGGCACCAGGTTCGCCAGATCGTCCAATCGTGCTGCCGCCCAACCGAATCGGGCATAACGCGGGCTCTTATTGCCGATCATCGCATCGAGGGTGTTGATCCCGCGGTAGGCCAGTACGCCGGGCACGCCCGCCACAGCCGCCCACAGCAACGGCGCGACATGCGCATCCGAGGTGTTCTCGGCGACCGACTCGCACGCCGCGCGCGCCAGACCGGCCCCGTCGAGGGCGGCCGGATCGCGACCGCACAGCGACGGCAGCAGCAGGCGGGCACCCTCGATGTCACCGGCGGACAGCAGATCGGCCATCGCGGCCCCGATCCGGGTCAGCGAGGTGCCGCCGAGCGCCGCCCAGGTCGCGGCCGCCGTCAGCATCACCAGGGCGGGCCCGGGGCGGGTGCGGCGCTGCGCGAGGGCCCCGGTGGCGGCCAGCCCCGCAAGAAGCGCCGTGATGTGCACCACTCCTGCGGCGCGGTTGTCGCGATAGGTGAGCTTCTCGAGTCTCGTTGCGCACCAACCGAACCCCGCCACCGGATGGCCGCGGCGCGGATCGGCAAACACGGCGTCGGCCACAAACCCGGCGGCGATCCCCACCGGCCTGGACCATCCGCTCACCGACACCCGATCAGCCTGTCATAGGCGAACACCCCGACCTGTGGTGCCGAACCTGTCGGACGCCCCCGGTACCCTTCGCGGCAAGGGGAGGGGTTTGGAATGGGAGACGGAAAATGTAACTCGGTTGGGGCCGGGTCGACGCGCATCGAGACGTGGCCGGAGTACCTGCGCCGCATCGCGGCCGGGCACACCCAGGCGCAGATCGCGGGTCGGATCGGGATCGGCCGGTTGTCGGTCTACAACTGGCTGCAGGGCAAGACCAGGCCGAAGGCTGAGACGGTGATCACGGTGGCGCGGGTCTTCGGTCGGCCACCGGTCGAGGCGTTGCTGGCAGCGGCCTACCTACGCGACGAGGAGTTGAACCAGGCCGTTGAGGTCCGGGTCTCGCCGCGAGATCTGCCGGCCGAGGAGATCGCTGCGGAGGTGCACCGCCGACTCGCCGCCCTGGAAGAAGCCCTGGGACAAGGGGTCAACGCCCGCGGCAAGGGCCAAAAGTCCCACTAGGCCTAGATGTGATGTAGATCACACTCCGCTTCTGCGGTGATCCACTTCGCTAGGGGCGTTCGCTGTGGTTCCCTCTGTAACACCTCGGTAAACCTACTCACAAACTCAGGAGTCTCCATGCAGATCTCGTTGCGCTCCCACCTCGCCGCGGGCTCAGCAGCCCTCATCGGGGCCAGCGCCATCGCCCTCACCCCGGTCATCGCGCAGCCGGTGGCATTGCCGGCCCTGCCGGCGACCATGGCCGCCGACGTCACGCTGGCCGCACTGGACTTCTCCACCATCACCGGCGGCATCGGGCAGGCACTGGGCGGCACTGTCGCCCTGGCGACCGCCGACGTCGGCGAAATCGTGCAGACGGTTTTGAGCTACCAGGACGACATCGCCCTCTTCGCCAGCACCGTGGTCAGCGGCCTCACCCAAGCCGCGACGAGTGCGATCGGCGGCCAAACCTCGCCGATTCCGGCGATCGTGCAGGCCGTCGTGGGACTCATCCCCGACCTCATCGCCAACGGTCCCGCGGCGGCATTTGCCAACTTGCAGACCGGAATCACCGCGGCGTTCGGGCCTGCGGTGGCTGTGCTCACCGGCGCGGTGAACGGAGTGGTCGGTGCTGTGACGGCGGCGGCTCAGGGGTTCACCGCCGGTCTGGGCCAGATCGGCGGACTGGTCGGTGCCTACACCGCTCTGGTCGCCAACGTCCTCGGAGGCGTCGTGTCCCAGGCAGGTAGCGCCATCGCCGCCGGCCAGTTGGGCACCGGCGCGGTCGCCGGGATCGTGATCGGCGGCCTGCTCGGCCCCACCGGGGTCGCGGGCACCGTGGAGAAGCTGACCCTCGGCACCGGAGTTGTAACCACTCCGGCGGTCGTCGGACAGGGCTTCGAAGTTCCGGGCACCGGTGGAACGGTCTCGTTCGTGCCCAGCATCCGGTCGGCGGTGTTCGCCGGAGTCGAGCAGTTCGGGCAGGGCGTGATGGCGGGCCTTGCCGGCGGCCAGAACGCCCCCAGCGGCGCCTCGGCCCGATCGGCGGCTTCGGCCCGCTCTGCGGCCGCCGTTGCTGCGCCGGTGGCGGAAGCCGCCCCGGCCAGCGAGAGCGCCGCAAGCGGCGACAGCGCGCCGGCCGAGAAGCCGGTCAAGCACCGCACCGCGCGCAAGGCAGCCAAGTAGTACATACCCAAGTAGGACACTGCAACACCGACACACGATGCCCCTCCCGTTCGCGGGAGGGGCATCGTGCTGTCACGCTCAGATTGACTGGCCGCTCTCGGGGATTCCGCAAAGGCGGTTCAGCCGGCCCAGAGCGGTATCGACCGCCGCGCCATCGGCGGGGACGTAGCTGTGATCGGCGAGCGACTCCATTTGCGTGCGGCGTGCCGCGACGTAGTCGCGGGCTGCCCGCGCCACATCGGTAGGCTCGGCCGCGATCTGCCCGGTGAACACGTCGAGTGCGGTGCCCACCGGAGCGTTCTGAGCCTCAATAAGGCGATCGATGTCCGGTGTACCCCAGTTCCAGCCTTGCGGGAGACCGGGAACCGCCCGAAGGATCTGCCGCGTCTGCGTCCACGCCTGGCACGTCGTGGGGCCGCCACCGTCGGATCCGCCGCGCAGGATTACCGCACCCGCCACCAATCCAGCCGCCAGCACGATCGCCGAGCCGATGATCGCCGCCGGTGCCCAGGACCTTCTGGTCGGCGGGGGGTCGAACCCCGGCGGCGGCAACGGGGGCTGGGAGTGGGGCTGCGACGGGGGCTGAGGCGGCAGGTGCGGATGCATGTCAGAACACCACGGTCTGGTTGCCGTAGCGCAGTACTCGGTCCTCACAATGCCACTGCACCGCACGAGAGAGCACCGCGCGTTCGACGTCGGCACCAAGGCGGATCAGGTCCTCGACGTTGTGCCGGTGGTCTACCCGCACCACGTCCTGCTCGATGATCGGGCCCTCGTCGAGATCCTCGGTGACGTAGTGCGCCGTCGCCCCGACGAGTTTGACGCCACGCTCCTTGGCGCGCCGGTACGGCGCGGCGCCGATGAACGCAGGCAGGAAGGAGTGATGGATGTTGATCAGCGGGACACCCACCTGCTCGATGAACCCGGGTGTCAGGATCTGCATGTACCGGGCCAGCACAACAAGATCAACGTTCCCGCGGAGCAATTCGAGTTGGCGTTGCTCAGCCTCGACGCGGATGTCCTTGCTGGCAGGCACATGGATGAACGGCACACCGAACGGCCGCACCTGGTCGGCCAGTTCCGCGTGGTTTGCGATCACCATCACCACCGACATATCCAACTCGCCACGCCGGTTGCGCCACAGCAGGTCAAGCAGGCAGTGGTCCTCGGTGGAGGCCATCAGCGCGACCCGCTTGGGCTTGGCCGCCTCGGTCAGCCGGAAGTCGATACCGAAGGGTTCGGCGACCTGCGCGCGGAAGTCCTCCTCGAGTTCGCTGCGAGCGGCCGCCAGCCCGGGGAGGTGAAAGATGGTGCGCTGCATGAACATTCCACCGGTCTGCTGGGTGGAGTGCTGATCGAGCGAGACGATGTTCGCCCCGGCCCGGGCCAGGAATGAGGTGATCGCCGCCACCAGGCCGGGGCGGTCGTCACAGCGCAACAGCAGCCGGCCGATGTCGCTGACCGACAAGCCGGTCTGCCCGGGCGGGAACTCGGCGCCCCCACTGCCGGCCAGGCTGTTGCCGCCGTCGGTGCGCCCGGTCATTGTTTCTCCCTCACTGATCCCTCGCGACGTTACCGCCGACGCCTACGCGGTGGTGGGCGCGGAGGGTTTCGAACCCCCGACCGCTGGTGTGTAAAACCAGAGCTCTACCACTGAGCTACACGCCCGTTCCACGAGCAGCATTTCTCGCCCGTGCCCGCGAAATTTACCGTCCGCCGTTGCGAGTTGGGAAATCCGCTCAGGCGCTGAGCGCGGCCAGCGCGTCAGTCCACACCTTCTGGTCGCGGGCCTGCCCGGGCTCATTCATCTCGGCGAACCGGATCACACCGGACCGGTCGATGACGAAAGTGCCGCGGTTGGCGAAGCCGGCGTCGGAGTTGAACACCCCGTAGGACTGCGCGACAGCGCCGTGCGGCCAGAAATCGGACAGCACCGGGAAGGTGAACCCGCTCTCGGTGGCCCAGATCTTGTGCGTCGGCGACGGCCCGACCGAGACCGCCAGAGTCGCGGTGTCGTCGTTGTCGTAATCCCCCAGGTTGTCTCGGATTTCGTCGAGTTCTCCCTGACAGATGCCGGTGAACGCAAGCGGAAAGAACACCAGCAGTACGTTCTTGCGGCCCCGGAAGTCACTCAGGGTGACGGGCTGGCCGTTCTGGTCCTTGAGGGTGAAATCCGGCGCCGCGGCGCCGACGGCCAGACTCACGAATGCCTGCCCGCCGCTTTGGATTTCGGTTGCACCAGCCGGCTGGCACTCCAGTCGCCCAGGTTGGCCGAGGAGGTCGGCATCAGTCCCGCGGTAGGTGCGGATTCGGCGATCTCAGCCGGTTGAACATGACCGGGCTTGCCGGTCTTCGGGGTGAGGACCCAGATGGTCCCGTCCTCGGACAGTGGCGCGATCGCGTCCATCAAACGGTCCACCAGGTCGCCGTCCCCGTCGCGCCACCACAGCAGCACGACGTCGATGACCTCGTCGGCGTCCTCATCGAGGAGTTCGGCCCCGCAGGCGTCTTCTACGTCGGCGCGGATGTCGTCGTCAACATCGTCGTCCCAGCCCAACTCCTGAACGATCTGATCTTTGTGGATGCCCAGCCTCTGGGCGTAATTGGACCCGCTGTCACCGGCGGTGACCACCGTGTGGGACCTCCTTCTTCTCTCGCGCGGCTGACTTGGGCATATCGTCGCACGCCCGGGGCAGCCGGCGTGAGCCCGGTGGCTTATCGGTAGGCCCGGTCGCACAAGTCC
>CAMCWJ010000137.1 GCA_945882475.1 Bifidobacterium breve | reverse complement strand
ATTCGTCTGCGCTGTCCAATGAAATCGAAGGCAAATGCGCCCAGCCCGGTCATCGACCGAATCGCCGCCACTTAACCGCATCGGCTGGCCGTGCACGTAATCCCGTGGCAGTTGTAGTCAGCAGCTTCATCTACAACCTCGTCTTGTTTGTCAACGTGGCACTGAGCCACCTGTGTCGTGAGGTCATTCGGTGAACCTCTTGTTCACCCCCGGGCGTCCGGCAGAGCGTATTTCTCCAGTAGGCTCGGCCACGGTCCGCCCGTGTAGGAGGGCGGCATATGAGGAGGAAAAGACTCGTGGGAGACACACTTACCGCAGGACAGCAGTTGGGCCGCGGCAATTCGCTCACGTCCAACAACGGCGCTTACACCCTGACGTTCCAGGAGGACGGCAACCTCGTCCTGGCCGCACGCGGGGAGGCCGTCTGGGCGACCGGCACCAATGGACAGGGCGGCGAGCGCGCCGAGGTCCAGAGTGACGGCAACTTCGTGATCTACGCCGGTGACAAGCCCATCTGGCACACCGACACCAAGGGCAAGAAGGACCCCAAGCTGGTCCTGCAGGACGATCGCAACCTGGTGCTCTACACCGCCGACGGTTCGGCCTGGTCATCGCGCACCGAGACCGACGCCCCGCCGCCGCCGGTGGTCGAGGAGGTCGTGGAGATCGCGCCGGTCGCCAACGAGGTGCGCACGCACACCGTCGCCTCCGGGGACACCCTGTTCAACATCGCCAAGCAGTACCTCGGCGACGGCAACCGGTACCAGGAACTGGCCAAGTTCAACAACATCGCCAACCCCGATCACATCGAGGTCGGACAGGTCATCAACATCCCCTGAGCTGCAGGGTAGATCGGTTTACGCCGGACGGCGCGGACCCGTAGCAAGCGGTCGGTAACGATCGGGGCGCAACCCCGATACACAGTCGACACATTGTTGCGACCGCGCCGTTCGCGCGTCCGAGACCGATCGGGGTGTACCGTGGCCCGCTTCCTGCGAACCCTCGTCCTCGCCGCCGCCGCCGCGGGCGCGGCGGCACTCGGTGCGCTGGCGCCGGCCGCCTCGGCCGACACAGACATTCAGGTCGCCGGCGATATTCAGGTCGCCTCCGGCGACACAGCCATTGCCTCCGGCGGCGTCGAGGTGTACCCCGGCATGGAGATCCGCCAGGCCGGCACCGCCTGCACGCTGGGCTTCGCCGATCCGGTGACGCGGATCGCCTACTCGGCCGGGCACTGCCGCGGCAACGGCCCGGTGACCGACCGCAACGGCCGATTCATCGGCCTGGTCACCACCTCCCGCGACAACACCCCCGACGGATCCGTCGTCCGCACCAACCAGGTGATCTCCGACTACGAGACCATCAGCCTGGCCCCCGGGGTCGCAATCAACCCGATGCTGCCGGGCGGCCGGCAGTTGATCGCCGACCCCGCGGCCACCCTGGCGCCGGGCCGACCGATCTGCCACTTCGGCATGGTCACCGGCGAGAGTTGCGGCACCGTCGAACGGATCAACAACGGCTGGTTCACCATGGACAACGGTGTGGTCAGCCAAAAGGGTGACTCCGGCGGACCGGTCTACACCCTCGCCGACAACGGCAAAGCGGTCATCGTGGGCCTGTTCAACAGCACCTGGGGCCGGTTGCCCGCCGCGGTGTCCTGGCAGGCCACCCTCGCGCAGTTGCAGGCCGACGCCGGCGTCGTCAACGTCGCGGCCCGGAGCTGACCGCGAACTAGAACACGTTCTAGCGGCCGGGCCGTCCCGGCGATAAGGTCGAGGCCATGAGCGGCCTTGAGATACCCGGAACCATCGACGCCTCCGCGGTGACCGACTGGTCCGACGACGTCGACGTGCTGGTGATCGGCTTCGGGATCGGCGGCGGGTGCGCGGCGGTGACCGCGGCCGCCGAGGGCGCCCGGGTGCTGGTACTCGAACGCGCCGCCGTCGCCGGCGGCACCACCGCACTTGCCGGCGGGCATTTCTACCTCGGTGGCGGCACCGCCGTGCAGCAGGCGACCGGATACTCCGACAGCGCCGAGGAGATGTACAAGTACCTCGTTGCGATGTCGCTGGAACCCGAGCACGACAAGATCCGCGCCTACTGCGAGGGCAGCGTCGAGCATTTCAACTGGCTTGAGGATCTCGGCATCGCCTTCGAACGCACCTACTACCCCGAGAAGGCGGTCATCCAGCCCAACACCGAGGGCCTGATGTTCACCGGCAACGAGAAGGTGTGGCCGTACAAGGACATGGCGGTGCCGGCCCCGCGCGGGCACAAGGTGCCGGTGCCCGGCGACACCCAGGGTGCAGCAATGGTGATCGACCTGTTGGTCAAACGTGCCGCCGAACTCGGCGTCGAGATCCGCTACGAGACCGGCGCGACCAACCTGGTGATCGAGGACTCACGCGTCGTCGGGGTGGCCTGGAAGCGATTCGCCGAGACCGGGACCGTCCGGGCCCGGTCGGTGGTGATCGCCGCGGGCGGGTTCGTGATGAACAAGGACATGGTCGCCGAATACACCCCGGAACTGGCCGAGAAGCCGTTCGTTCTGGGCAACACCTACGACGACGGCCTCGGCATCCGCCTCGGGGTGTCGGCCGGCGCGGCCACCAAGCACATGTCGGAGTCGTTCATCACCGCGCCGGTCTACCCGCCCGCGAAGCTGCTGACCGGGATCATCGTCAACAAGTCGGGCAACCGGTTCGTTGCCGAGGACTCCTACCATTCCCGCACATCGGGTTTCGTGATGGACCAACCCGATCACGCCGCATTCCTGATCGTCGACGAGGACCACCTGCAGCGCCCGGACTTCCCGCTGATCAAGTTCATCGACGGCTTCGAGACCGTCGAGGAGATGGAGACGGCACTGGGAATCCCGGCGGGAAACCTGGTGGCCACCCTGGCGAACTACAACAAGCACGCCGCTGACGGCGACGACCCCGAGTTCCACAAGCAGCCGGAATATCTTGCGCCACAAGACAATGGACCGTGGGCCGCATTCGACCTGTCGCTGGGCAAGGCGATGTACTCCGGCTTCACCGTCGGCGGACTGGCCACCGATGTCGACGGTGAGGTGCTGCGCGAGGACGGCACCGCGATTGGCGGCCTCTACGCCGCCGGCGCGTGCGCGTCGAACATCGCCCAGGACGGCAAGGGCTATTCCAGCGGAACTCAACTCGGTGAGGGGTCCTTCTTCGGCCGCCGTGCGGGCGCGCACGCGGCAGCGCACGCGGCAGCGGGCTAAGCCCGCCTAGTCCCGGCTCAGTTCCCACCGGCCGTCGCCGAGCAGGCGCAGGTGCCGATCGTGATGCTGTGCGACGGTGCTGCGGTGGGTCACCGAGACCAGGATGCCGCGGGGCAACCGGGTGCGCAGCAGGCGGTAGAGGGTGAACTCCTGACCCTCATCCAAGGCGGAGGTGGCCTCGTCGAGGAACACCACCTTCGGCTGCTGTAGCAGCACCCGGGCGAACGCGACCCGCTGCTGCTCACCGGGTGAGAGGGTCTTGGACCAGTCCAGCTCCTCGTTGAGCCGGGATTCGAGGTGTCCCAGTGACACCTCGTCGAGGACGGCGATCAGCCGCTCGTCGGCGATGTCGGCTTCGAGTTTCGGGTAGGACAGCACCGCCCTCAGATCACCCAGCGGCAGATAGGGCACCTGGGAGAGGAACATCGCGTCGCCGTCATCGCCGGGCCGGCGCAGCGTGCCGGTGGAGTACGGCCACAGCCGGGCGATGCTGCGCAGCAGGGTGGTCTTCCCGGATCCGGACGATCCGGTGATCATCAGCGACTCGCCGGGTTCCAGGCGCAGCGCCAACGAGTCGATCAGCTGCAGGCCGGCCGGGTTGCGAACCTCCAGATCGCGCAATTCGATTGCGCCGTCGGCGCTTTCCTCGATCTGCAGCCGGGGCAGCGCCCGGGCCGCCTCGTTGGCCTCGACCAGGCCGTCGAGCCGGATGATGGTGGCCCGGTAGGAGGCGAACGAGTCGTAGACCGCTCGGAAGTACGACAGTGAGTCGTGCACGTTGCTGAACGCGCTGGAGGACTGGGTGACGTCGCCGAAGGTGATCTGGCCCTTGAAGAGTCGCTGCGCCTGCACGATCAGCGGCAGCGGATTGATGGCCTGGGAGATCGACTGGTTCCACCCGAGCAGCACCAGGCTGCGCACCACGAAGCTGCGGTAGTTGGCGATGATCGCCATGAAACGCGTTCGCAGCACTGCTCGTTCGGCCCGCTCGCCCCGATAGAAGCTGATGGACTCGGCGGCGTCGCGCATCCGCACCAGGGCGTAGCGGAAGGCCGCGTTGGTGAGTTCGTTGCGAAAGCTGAACCGGATCAGCGGACGGCCGATCCAGAACGCGACCACGGTGGTGGCGAAGACGTAGATCAGCGCGATCCAGAACAGCGCGTGATCCACCGTGACGCCGAACAGCGTCAGCGGACCGGAGAGGTTCCACAGAATCGGGGTGAAGGCCACCACCGAGACCATCGAGCCGATGGCCCCGAACAGCAGTGTCGACGCGGTGCCGACGGTGGGGGCGTTCGTTCCCTGTCCGGTGCCGGTGGTGAATGCGTCAATGTCGAGCTGGATGCGTTGATCGGGATTGTCCACCGGCTCCCCGAGGAACCGGCCGCGATAGAAGGCGTCGCCGTCGAGCCAGTCCGAGGTGAGCCGGCCCGTCAGCCACACCCGCCACCGGATGATGAAGCGCTGCATCAGATAGATGTCGAGAATCTGGCGGCCCACATAGAGCGCGGCGATCAGTCCGAAGGTGATGATCGCGGTCCAGAAACCGCGCACCCCGGACTCCCGCACTGCCTCGTTGCCCGCCGCGTTGCCCTCGAAGGCGACCTGCAGCGACGAGTACAGGTCGTTGATGTAGTAGCTCAGCAGCACGTCGAGGCGCACCGATATCAGGCTGGAGAACAGCAGCACGCCCAGCCACGCCCACACCACCACGCTGTCGGGGCCGCGGAAGTAGCCGCCGGTAACACGCCAGAACTGCCGTCCCCAACTGGTGTAGCGGGCCAGCAGCACCAGCACGATGACCGAGGCCACCGAGGTGATCAGCCAGGCCTTGCCGGCCCACAGCAGCGAGTTCGGGATCTCATTGGCCCAGTCCAGGGAGGGTTCGTAGAGTTCCACGGCGCCAAGCCCGGTCCTACACCGGCGCCGGTTCGGGGCCGGCCACCGGAGCCAGTCGCCAGCGGCCGTTGCCGAGCAGTTCCAGATGCTTGCCGTGGTGCTGCTCGACGGCCGGCCGGTGGCTGACACTGACCAGGATCGTCTGCGGCAGCGTGGTCCGCAGCAGGTCGTACACCTGGTACTCCAGGCCCGCGTCGAGGGCGGAGGTGGCCTCGTCGAGGAAGACCGCCTTGGGCCGGGTGAGCAGAATCCGGGCGAACGCCACCCGTTGCTGCTCGCCGGGGGAGAGCACCTTGGCCCAGTCCTGGGTCTCGTTGAGGCGGCCGGTCAGATGCGACAGCGACACCCTCGACAGCGCCGACTGCAGGTCGGCGTCGGAGATCTCGCCGGAGTCAGCGGGGTAGGAGACCACCGTGCGCAGATCGCCCAGCGGCACATAGGGCAGCTGGGACAGGAACATCGTCTCGTGCCCCTCAGTGGGCCGATGCAGCGTGCCCGAGGTGAACGGCCACATCTGCGCGAGGCTGCGCAGCAGGGTGGTCTTACCCGCCCCGGACTGCCCGGTGATCACCAGGGCCTCGCCCGGTTCCAGCCGCAGATCCAGCGGATCCACCAGTTGCGCCCCGGACGGGGTCCGCACTTCGACGCTGCGCAACTCCACCGACCCGTCGGTGCTGGGCAGCGTCTCCAGGCTGGGCAGTTCGCGGGCGATCTGGTTGCTCTCGACGAGGCCGTGCAGACGGGCGATCGAGGCACGGTACGCGGCGAACTGGTCATAGGCGTTGCGGAAGAATGACAGCGAGTCGCTGATGTTGGAGAAGGCGCTGGAGGACTGGCTGACGTCGCCGAAGGTGATCTCGCCGTCGAACAGTCGGGGCGCCTGAACGAGCAGCGGCAGTGGGCTGATGATCTGGCTCATCGCCAGGTTCCATCCGGTCAGGCCGATGGTGCGGCGCACATAGGCGCGGTAGTTGTCGATGATCGCCGCAAACTTTCCGCGCAGCAGGCCCTGCTCCACCCGTTCGCCGCGGTAGAAACCCACCGCCTCAGCGGCGTCGCGCAGCCGGACCAGCGCATAGCGGAACGCGGCGTTGGTGGCCTCGTTGCGGAAGCTCAGCCGGATCAGTGGCCGGCCGATCCAGAACGCGACAAACGTCGCGAAGAACACGTAGACGAACGCCACCCAGAACAGCGCCCGGTTCAGGGTGAACCCGAACAGCGTCACCGGCCCGGAGAGCCCCCACAGGATCGGGATGAAGGACACCACGTTGGACACCGAGTTGATCGCGCCGAACAGCAGCATGCTCGAGGAGCCCACCATCGGCGAGTTGGGTGTGCCGCCCACGCCGGTGGTGAACACGTCGACGTCGAGTTGGATGCGCTGATCGGGGTTGTCGGTGTTGGTATCGGTGAACCGGGAGCGGTAGTACGCGCGGTCGCGCAGCCAGTCGCCGGTGAGACGGTCGGTCAGCCAGGTGCGCCAGCCGATGATGAAGCGCTGGGTCAGGTAGATGTCGAGCATCACCCGGCTGATGTAGATGGTGGCCAGCACCGCGAACACCACCAGCGAGAACCAGAACCCGCGGATCGCCGACTCGCGCGCGGGCCCGTCGGCGGCGCCCCGTGCGGTGAACGCCATCTGCAGCGCCTCGAACAGGTCGTTGCTGTAGTAGCTGAGCAGCACGTTGATGCGGACCGCGATCATCGTCGACAGCAGTAGGACGGCCAACCACAGCCACCGCCTCAGGCTGCCGGGGCCGGTGAAGTAGGCACCGGTGACCCGCCAGTACTGCCGGCCCCAACTGGTGAAGCGGGCCAGCAGGACCAGTACCAGCAGAGTGCCGACGGCACTGAGCGCCCAGGCCTTGAGGATCCAGACCATCGACGGGACGAACTCGTGCGCCCAGTCCATAGACGGGGTGAAGACGTCCACGCGATCTCCTCCCGGCGCCCGCACGAAAGCTGATGGGTGTCCGCAGCGAAAGCTACCGCAGTACGCCGCCCGACCGGCACCCAACCTCCGGCCGGGGGAGCGAAGTCGGAACTTTCACGAAGATGTCACGTCATTTCGCTCCCCTGCTCCGGATCCGGGCCACACAATCGGGTCATCGCGCCACGAACACGGCGCCGCTAATCAGGAACGGGGACTTTCATGGGAGCCAGTGCCTCACTCACTCCGCTGTACATCATCGGGGGGGCCATAGTGATGATCGTGCTGATCACCCTCACCATGCGATCGGTCATCCGCCGGGACAAGGCGATGATCCGCGAGGACATGGACGAGGAGCACGAGATCGAGGCCTACAAACAACGCTGGAAGGATCAGCAGGCTTCCTGACGCTCTGCGCCTGCTGTCGCCGGTACGGTTGGAGCCGTGGCGAATACATCCAAGCTCTCCGGCAAACCCTCCGGCCCGGGTCGGCTGAGCCGGGGATTCTGGCGACTCCTGGGCGCGACCACCGAAAAGGTGAAGGTGCAGTCGATGGCCGAGGTCGA